>WHTT01000046.1 GCA_009377605.1 Luteitalea sp. | reverse complement strand
AGAGGGGACATTTCTATTTCGCTAAGAACGGGGACATTTCTATTTCGCCTTGACATCCGCCGAGGTCTCCGGTTGACAGTGGCACGTGATGGAGGGCAGACTGTCTACCCTAGCCACTAGAGTCATGCCAAAGGAACAGGATCGCATCGAGCTCTTGCAGGGAACGCTCGACATGCTCGTCCTTCGGACGCTGCTGTTCGGGCCGGCACATGGCCACGCCATCGCCAAGCACATCCAGCGGACCTCAGACGAGGTGCTGCAGGTCGAGCACGGGTCGCTGTACCCCGCCCTGCATCGCTTACACCGCAAGGGGTGGATTGCGTCCAAATGGCAGCCCATGCCAGATCGCAATCGCACGGCCAAGTACTACCGCCTCACCCCAGCGGGACGCAGACAATTGACGCGGGAAGAATCGAAGTGGCAGAAGCTGGCGCAGGCGATCAGGCGAGTCATGCGGACCGCATGATCCTCCCTTCACCGCCATTCGCCCAGGAGCTTGCGCAGGAGCACGAACTGGCCGAGATGATACGCGTTGTGATCGGCGAGCAACATCGCCTCTCGGAGGAGCGTCTGTCCATCGCCCCACGGGATTCGCGCAAACACATCCGTCTTCGGATCTCGAACCAGCGCAAGCATAGCTTGTAGATCGCGGCGGCATGCCTCGAGGCTCGTGGCGACGGCTTCCTCGTTTGGCGGGCCGTCGCGCGGCGGCCAATACCCGCGAGGGTGCTCCGGCGAGACGTGCTCGCGGCGCCGGCTGAACTCGAGAATGTCCCATTGACAGATCCGTAAGTGCTCGAGCAACTGCCACAGCGTGTACGGCGCGCCCGGTGGACGTTTGCCCCAGGCATCGAAGGGCGCGTCAGCCAGCACATCCTCGAGCTCGAGATGGGCTTGGCCACCGTCGAGCAGCTCGGCGAGATGCTGGCGAAGCGATTTGTCCTGCATGTCCGTCTTCCGTCCTCCCATTTTCTTACCTCTTTCCAAGACTAACGGACGCCTCGGCGAGGCGTCCCGACCCACCGCCGATGGTAGGGCGCGTTCGCCGAAGGCGCCGTCAGGACCTCTCGGCGAGGCGTCCTACCTGCTATCATCGGCCCGGTGGACCCTGCGTCTCCTGCGATTGCCTTCGAATCGGTTTCCTTCACACACCCAGGCCGACCACCGGTCTTGCGTAATCTGTCCTTCAGCGTCCCGCGCGGCGTTTCCGTCGCCATTGTAGGCGCGAGCGGCGTCGGCAAGAGCACGCTCCTCAAGTTGATCAACCGTGTATTGGCGCCTGCCGCGGGGACGGTGCTCGTCGAGGGGCGCGACACACGTGCCTGGGATGCCTACGTCCTCCGTCGCCGCATTGGCTACGTGCTCCAGAACGTCGGCTTGCTTCCGCACTACTCGGTGGCGCAGAACATCGCGCTCGTGCCGCGGTTGCTGGGTTGGTCGGCCACGCGTCTCGAGGCGCGCACGCGAGAGCTCCTGACGCTCGTCGGCCTGCCGCCTGACGAGTTCGCGCCCCGCTGGCCGGATGAGCTCTCCGGAGGACAACGGCAGCGGGTGGGCGTGGCGCGCGCGCTGGCGGCCGACCCGCCGATCCTGCTGATGGACGAGCCGTTCGGCGCTCTGGATTCGCTGACCCGGCGCGACCTCCAGCGCGAGTTCCTCCGCATCCAGCGGCGACTGCGGAAGACCGTGGTGCTCGTGACACACGATGTCGCGGAAGCGCGTTTGCTCAGTGAGTGGCTCGGCGTGCTCGACAGCGGCGAGCTCGTGGCCTGGGACCGGACCGACCGTGTGGCGGCCTCGGAGGATCCTCGCGTGCGCCCATTCTTCCAGCAATCGGTCGCGGAACCTTGACATCCAATGGGGCTGTTGACCTTTTGGGTGGCGCACCGTGACGAGGTGATGTCCGCGCTCGGCGTGCATCTGATCCTGGTTGTGGCGTCCACGCTCGCGGCGGCGGCCATTGCCGTGCCGCTCGGCATCATCGCGGCGCGCCGGCCGCGCATTGGCGCGCCCTTCATGGTCGTGGCCAACATCGTGCAGACCATCCCGAGCCTCGCGCTGCTCGGGTTCCTCATTCCGCTGCCGTTGGTCGGCGGCATCGGTCCACGCGCCGCCATCGTCGCCCTCATTCTGTACGGCGTGCTCCCCATCCTGCGAACGACGGTCACAGGCATCCAGGGCGTCGATCGCGACGTGCGTGAGGCGGCGGTTGCGCTCGGCATGACTCCAGGACAGCTGCTCCGGCAGGTCGAGCTGCCGTTGGCCTTGCCGTCCATGATGGCGGGTGTTCGCGTCGCGACGGTCATCAACGTCGGCACGGCGACGGTCGCGGCAGCCATTGGTGCCGGTGGGCTGGGTGAGTACATCTTCCGAGGTCTGTCGATGGTGGACTCGACGGTCATCCTTGCCGGTGCCGTGCCGGCCGCCGCCCTGGCGCTTGCCGCAGATGCGCTGCTGACCTTCGTCGAGCGAGCGGTCTCCCCGCGCCGCAGGCGACGTTGGACGCTCGCGGCGGCGGTCACGATTCTGATCGCACTCTGCGTGGGCACCGTGCTCCTGGCGCTCCCCAGCCGCTCGTCACGCGCCACCATCGTTGTCGGATCGAAGAACTTCACGGAGCAGATCGTGCTGGGCGAGATCGTCGCGCAGGCGTTGGAACGCTTCGGCGGATTGTCGGTCGAGCGTCGCTTGAATCTCGGCGGGACGTTCATCTGCGATCGTGCTCTTGCGTTGGGTGAGATCGACGTCTACGTCGAGTACACGGGCACGGCGCTCACAGCGATCTTCCGCCAGCCGGTCGCCCACGATCGCCAGCGAGTGATCGCCTTGGTGCGAGACGCGTATGCACGCACGGGCCGCAGCCTGCTGGCCCCGCTCGGCTTCAACAACACGTTCGCCATCCTCGTCCGCCAGCGCGACGCGCAGACGCTCGGGCTGCGGACCGTCAGTGATCTTGCCCGTGTGGACGACCGCCTCCAGGCTGGCTTCGGCTACGAGTTCCTCGAGCGTGCCGACGGCTATCGCGGCTTTGTCGCCGCATATGGGCTCCGCTTCGAGCGCTCACCGCGCGTCATGGAGCTGTCGCTGACCTATCGTGCGCTCGCTGCCGGCAGTGTCGACGTCATTGCCGGAGACGCCACGGCGGGGCTGATCGACGCGCTGAACCTCACGATGCTCGAGGATGACCGACGCTACTTCCCGCCGTACGACGCGGTGCCGGTGGTCTCCACGGCGACGCTGCTGCGCGAGCCGGGCATCCGCCGGGCGCTGGAGGCGATCGCCGGTCGAATCGACGAGCCAACCATGCGTCGGTTGAACTACGCGGTCGAAGGAGACCGGCGCGACGCGAGTGACGTCGTGCGCGAGTTCCTCGATACCCTGGATGGCCCTCAGGACGTAGCGACCTGGTAGAATCGCGCGGGCTGGGGCAATGGTACGCATTCCGAGGAGCAGCTACATGCGCAAGACTCTGTCACTCCTACTCGTCGGCTTCGTGTGCAGCCTGGGCCTGCTCAGTGCGCAGGACGCAGGGGACCGTATCGTCGGGAAGTGGGTCGGAACATGGGAGGGCGAGGGCACCGGCAAGTACACGATGTCCATCGAGCACGATGCCGAAAATGGGCTCGGAGGCACGGTCGATACCACGCCCGACTCGGGAGAGGCCGGCTACACGGCGACCTTCACGTCCGTCGTGGTCGACGGCGAGAAGGTCACCATGGAGTACGACACGCCCGATGGCGCGGAAGTGCAGATCGAAGGCACCCTGGAGGGCGCGGCGCTCGAGGGAACATGGAAGGCTTTCAATCCGGGGACGACGACCCTCGCTGCGAGCGGGACGTTCAAGGGCGCGAAGAGCTGATGCGGCCCTCGCGACGTACGGCTCGGGGGCGCTCGTCGCACTGGCCTTTGGCGTTGGCGCTTGCGCTGTCACTCGGCACAAGCGCCGCCGTGGCCGCGCAAACGACGATGGCCACCGTGCGCGGCAAGATTTCGGACGAGCAGAGTCCCCTGCCTCGGGTGGGCTGCTGAACGTCATCACGCGCAGCGGCTCCAACACGTTCACCGGACGCGCGTATGCCTTCTTCCGCAACGACGCCTGGGATGCCGTGCCCTTCGCCGGTTTCTTCGAGAACGCCGCGCCCGTGTACGAAGACGAGGCGCCGCCGCTCGAATAGCAGCGTTGGGGCGGTTTCCTTGGTGGGCCGGTCGTGAGAGATCGCCTCTTCTTCTTCGTTGGCCTGGAGCGCCTGGACGCCGACTCTTCGACGATTCTGGGCATCAGAGCTTCGGCCTGCCAATCGAAGCGTACGAGAAGCGCCGGCAACAACTCGGACTCCGCGTCGATTTTTGACTATGTTAACGATGCGACGACCGATCAGTGGGGAGCAGAGGTGGCGAGGCAGGGGCATCGCCTGGCTTGGCGGCGCCATGCTGGGGAGCCTGCTCATCGTCGCCTTCGCCGGTCGAGCGTTCATATCCGCGGCGCAGCCGGTCCCGCAGGCGGAGAGCGCGGCGCGATACGCAGCCGCCATCGCACGTATCGAGCGCCTGATTACGCATGAGATGCAGGACAAGGGCCTGCCGGCGGTCTCCATCGCCCTCGTCGACGATCAAGACATCGTCTGGGCCAAGGGATTCGGGTACTCGGATCCGGACCGCAAGACGTCCGCCACGGAAGATACCGTGTATCGCGTCGGCTCGGTGTCGAAGCTGTTCACGGACATTGCCGTGATGCAGCTCGTCGAGCGCGGCCAAGGGGATCTCGACGAGCCGGTGACGACGTACCTGCCGGAGTTCACCCCGAAGAATCCGTTCGAAACGCCGGTCACGCTGCGACACCTGATGTCGCACCGGTCTGGCCTACAGCGCGAGCCGCCAACCGGCCACTACTTCGACGACACCGCGCCGTCGCTGGAGGAGACCGTTCAGTCGCTCAACGCCACGGAGCTGATCTACGGGCCTGGGACACACACAAAGTATTCCAATGCCGGCATCGCGGTCGTTGGCCGCGTCGTCGAGGTGTTGACGAAGAGGCCGTTCGTGCAAGCGCTGCAAGAGGACGTCATTGCGCGGATCGGGCTGAAACACAGCACGTTTGCGCCGACGACGGCTGTTACCCAGGCGCTGGCAAAGGCGTACATGTGGACCTACTTCGGCCGCCAGTTCGAGGCGCCAACATTCGAGCTCGGCATGGCCCCGGCCGGCAGCATGTATTCGACGGTGAGCGATCTCGGACGCTTCATGAGCGTGCTCTTTCGCCGAGGTCAGGGACCGAACGGCGCCCTCCTCGAGCCCGAAACACTGGAGGCGATGTGGGTGCCACAGTTTGCACCCGCCGGGGCAACCGAAGGCTTTGGCATCGGCTTCAGCGTGCGCGAGCTCCAAGGCCAGCGAGTGGTTGGCCACAACGGTGCAATCTACGGCTTCGCGACGGAGCTTCAGGCCATGCCAGACGCGAAGCTCGGTGTCGTGCTCGCGACGACCATGGATGCTGCGAACGCGGTGATGCGCCACATCGCGCGAGAGGCCATGTCGTCACTGCTTGCCGTGCGCGACGGGAAGCCGCTGCCGGAGCTGACGCTTTCTCGGGCGGTCTCGCCGGAGACCGCCAGGCAGTGGGCTGGCACGTACGTCGCGCCCGGCGGCGAGCAACGTATCGAGTTGGCCGATCGCCACGGTACGCTCGTGGCGACCATGGAGGGCTTCCAGGCGAAGTTGAGATCTGGCGGTGCGTCGGACGAAGAGCTCGTGGTCGATGACCGGCTCGCCTATGGCCAGTCGATCAAGCGGGGCGGTGACGGTGTGCTCTTGATGAACGGCGTCAGCTACCGCCCCGTGAAGGATGCCACCATTCCCGCACCTGCACCCGAGGCCTGGATTGGCTTGATCGGCGAGTACGGATGGGATCACAACGTGCTCTACATTCTCGAGCGCGAAGGGAAGCTGCACGCGCTCATCGAGTGGTTCTTCCTCTACCCACTCGAGCAGCTCGGTCCGGATCTCTTCGCGTTCCCGAAGTCTGGTCTCTACGACGGAGAGAAGCTGCGCTTCATCCGGAATGCCAAGGGACAGGCGACTGAAGTGATGGCGGCCGGCGTGCGCTTCGAGCGGCGCCCGGTTGGTCTAGACGAGGGCACGTTCCGCATCACACCGCTCCAGCCGGTGGCCGCGCTCCGCCAGCTGGCCGCGGCGTCGCAGCCGCCCGTCGAAGCGGGCAAGCGTCCGCCTGATCTGGTTGAGCTCTCGTCGCTGGATGAGACGATCAATTACGACATCCGCTACGCGACTACGAACAACTTCATGGGTGCGGCCTTCTACCCGGAGCCGCGCGCGCTGATGCAGCGGCCAGCGGCGGAAGCCGTCGTGCGGGCCCACCAAGAGCTGAAGCGCCATGGGTACGGTCTACTCATTCATGATGCGTATCGCCCATGGACCGTGACGAAGATGTTCTGGGAGGCCACGCCGCCAGCGCAGCGCATCTTCGTTGCCGATCCGTCGCAAGGGTCCAGACACAATCGAGGATGCGCGGTTGATTTGACGATGTACGAGCTCGAGACCGGGAAGGCGGTGCACATGGTGAGCGGATACGATGAGTTCTCGGACCGCTCATTCCCCGATTACCTCGGGGGTACGTCGCGGCAGCGGTGGCATCGAGCCCTGCTGCGCAGGGTGATGGAAGCTCAAGGCTTCACCGTCTACGAGACCGAGTGGTGGCACTTCGACTTCAATGCATGGGACGAATACCCGATTCTCGACATCCCCTTCGAGAAGCTCGCAGCGCGGCCACAGGGCGATTGACGGCGCAACGCTCACACGGCGTCAGCTTCCGGGTGCTTCCAGGGCCCTCGGTACGGGCGGCGTAGCAGCCGATTGGCCTCCTCATCGCCAACGATCTGACCCTTCGCCGGATCCCAGGTGAGCGTTCGTCCCACCTCGAGCGACAGGTTGGCCAGGATGCAGGCGGTTGTCGACATGTAACCCTGCTCGATGTCGGCCACCGGTCGGCCGCGGCTCTCGATGCAGGAGAGAAAGTCCCGCATGTGGGCGCGGACGGCTGGCGCCACGTGCGTCTCGAGATCCTCTTCGGTCTTGTCCTCGGGATACTTGTCGAACTCGTATGTCACGTCCTCGTGAATCGGTGGGCCGGCATTCTTCCCGGACGGGACGAAGTCATAGCCTTGGACGCTTGCCTTGAGCGTGCCCTTGTCTCCGTAAAAGGTCGCCCCCCATGGATACTTCGGGTCCGGGGGATCGCCGTACGTGCGGTGCGTCCACACGACCTGTAGGTCACCATAGTCGAACGTTGCGGTCTGCGTATCGGTGATGTTGGCCTTGCTCTGTTTGTCCACGAGGATGCCACCAGACGAGGACACACGCTGGGGCATGCCGAGCTCCAACATCCATCGCACCATGTCGAACATGTGGATGCACATATCGCCGACGATGCCGTTGCCGTACTCCATGAACGCGCGCCACCTGCGCGGATGCACCAGCTCGTTGTACGGCCGCATCGGCGCGGGACCGGTCCACATCTCGTAGTCGAGATAGGAGGGTGGCGCCGTGTCCGGCGGGTTCTCTGTCGCGCGCATGTGGTAGTAGCAGTAAATCTCGACGAGACCGATCTTGCCGAGCTTGCCTTCGCGAACAACCCGATCCCGCGCGTTGACGAGATGCGGCGTGCTGCGTCGCTGCGTTCCCACCTGCACCACGCGTCGATGCTTGCGGGCGGCAGCCAGCATCGCCTGACCTTCAGCAACGTCGACGCTGATCGGCTTCTGGACGAAGACATCGGCCCCGGCCTCGACCGCCGCGATCATCGGCAGGGCGTGCCAATGATCCGGCGTCGCAATGAGCACGATGTCCAGATCTCTTTCGGCGAGCATCTTGCGATAGTCGTCGTAGGTGCGCGGCGTCTTTTTCGAGGCCTGGCGCGTCGCCACCAGGGCGGCCGCCTTGGCCAACATCTCCGTGTCGACGTCGCAGAGCGAGACCACCTCGATCGGAGCCACTTGCACCAGGCGTAGCAGGTCCGTCTTGCCGTACCAGCCGGAGCCAATGAGCCCCACGCGCTGTGGCGCTTGGGCAAAGGAGCGCATGGGGAGGGTGGACAGGGTCAGGGCGGCAAAGCCGCCCGCTTTGAGGAAGTCGCGGCGCTTCATGGTGCTCTCGTTCTATGCTAGAAGCCTCCTGCCGCGCAAGTCCCAGCCAGCAATTTTCTTGCGCTCGGAAGGACGTGTAGGACCTTGTCGCCATGTCTATACGCGCGCTCACTGCCGTTGCCCTGAGTATGCTGATTCTGGCCCTGCCGCTGCACGCCCAGGAGGCCTCGCGCCCATCTGACGAGGGAACGGCGGTTCGGAGTGTCCGCACGCTGCTCGAAGAACAGGTGGCCGCCTGGAATCGCGGCGACCTCGAACGCTTCATGGCGGCGTATTGGCGAAGCCCCGATCTCCTGTTCACCTCCGGCGCCGAGGTTCGCCGCGGGTGGCAGGCGACCTACGAGCGTTACCGCAAGCGCTACGGTGGCGACGTCGAGACGATGGGGCAGCTCGCTTTCGAGGACCTCGAGATCACGATGCTCGGGGGAGACGCGGCCTGGGTGCTCGGCCGCTGGCACCTCATCAGGAACAGCACGGAGTCTGGCGGCATCTTCACGCTCGTGCTGCGGCACCTGGACGGTGAGTGGCGTATCGTTCACGATCATACGAGCGTAAAGGGATAACATCCAGCACACCAACCTTGCCGGACATGACGTTCGACGACACGTGGACGCTCGATCTAGGGGAGGACACCGTTTCGGTGAAGCACTACGGTCCTGGTGACGCTCGCAGCAGTTCTCGGTTGGGCTTACGATGAGCTGACGGCTTGACGGCCTGTCATGTCCAACAGTCCACGCGTCACGCCCACGTGGGCGACGTGCTCAGCAGAGCACCGAAGCCGTTAGCGATGAGCGCTCTGTGCAACGCTGCGCGCTCCGCATCATTCAAAGGTCGCCGCGGAGGCAGGCAGGTGCCACAGTCGATGCCCGACCACGCGAGGATTTGCTTGATCGCAGGAAACAGCGGAAAGGGTTGCGTCAGCGTGATGAGCGCGTTCACATCGCGCTGAGCGGTACGTGCCTCCGTCCATCGCTCTTCCCGAGCGAGCGTGTGGATGCGGACGAACAGCTCCGGTACCAGATTGTAGAAGCTGCCGATACCGCCATCGGCGCCCATGAGAAGACCTGCCGCGAACACCTCGTCTCGACCGTTGAACACGCATCGATCGGGTCGCGCGATTCGCGCCATCGTGTAGAGGTCGAAGTCCGTGAACTTCACGCCGACGACGTTCGGGAGCGCGCACAGCTCTTCGAGCTGCTCGAGGCTCGTGATGGATGGATAAGACGCCGGAAAGTAGTAAACGATGACTGGAACAGAGCTGGCGGCGGCGAGCTTGCCATAGAACTCGCGGACGTCTGCAAATCCGAACGGACCGGCGAGCGGCGGAAGGCTGCTGATGGCCCGCGCGCCGACCTGGGCGGCATGCGCCGCGAGCTCGATGGTTTCGCTGAGCGAAGGTGCGCCGACATGGACGATGACGTCGCGGTCGGTCGGTGTGCAGGCAGTGGCCACTTCGGTGACGCGTTGCCGGTCCTCGCGCGATTGCAACAAGCCTTCGCCTGTTGTACCGCACAGATACACACCGTGCACGCCGACACCATACAGCCGCTCCAAGAGCCGCTCGAAGGGCTTCGGCGCGAAGCGCCCGTTGGAATCGAAGGGCGTGACGACAGCGGGAAGAACGCCTCTGGGAATCATGGGATCTTTCGATGAATAGGGGTCAGTGGTCAAAGAGCAGTGGCCACTGACCACTGACCACTATTCTGTGAGCCAACCGAGACCGAACCGCGCAAAGGTCAGCTTCTCGTAAGGATTTTTGTCTCCACGCTCGTAGAGTAGACCAATCGTGTCGTCTGACAAGACGACGAGGCTCGAGTACGCCGCCGGGCCCTCGTGGATGACGCGAGACACCGGCCACGTAGTGCCCTCGTCGTGACTGAGCCTAACGGTCATTCGCTCGCGCTTCGTGCTGGCCGGATTCGCGAACAGCAACGGGTTTCGACCGTGCGTGCTCGTCAGTGAAAGACGCAGAAGGCTCGCCTGTGCCGGTGGCTCGACGAGCGTACGGTCGTAGACGGGGACGGCGAAGCTCCGGCCTTCGTCTTGGCTGAGAGCGACAGCTCTGAAGTTCGCGGGCTTGCTCGGATGGTTGCGCATGTTCAGCATCAAGCGTCCGTCGGCGAGCTCTACGACCTGGCTCTCGTTCGTACCTGCAACGGAGTGGCCACCAAGCTGCCAGCTGGCGCCATGGTCGTCGCTGAAGAAGACGTGCGAGCGATGGCCGCCCGTACCCGCCACGGCGTGGTTGGCGGGGACGACGAGGCGCCCGCTCCTGGTCTGGATACCCACGCCGGGGCCAGTCGCGTACCAGGTCCACTCAGGACGCTTGACGCTCCTGGTAATCTCGAATGGCGCCGACCAGGTGAGCCCATCGTCTCGGCTCTTCATGATCCACACGGTACGGGACGCTACGGCGGTCTGATCGATGATCTCCTGTTCGCTATCTTCACCCAGGTTCTGCGTGGTGAGAAGCCAGATCGTTCCGGTGCTGCGATCGACGACTGGACAGGGATTGCCGAACGTGTTCGGGCCGTTGTCGCCAATCACCCGCATCGCCGACCAGCTCTTCCCCTCGTCTGTGCTGCGCTTGAGGACCAGATCGATATTCCCAGCGTCGCCCCGGCCTTCGCGGCGCGCTTCGGCAAAGGCCAGCAGCGTCCCCTTTGGTGTGGCGATGACCGACGGAATGCGATACGTGTGATAGCCGTCGTGTCCAGCCACATAGACATCCGTTTCTACCGGCGCGCCATCGGAGGCGGCCAGCGTTGTGCTCGCGAGCGCCAGGCCGAGGCTGTAGAAAAGGAACCGGGCACCTTTTCGCGCCCGAAAAGGTACCCGGTTCCTCTTCTGCGTAAACACCGTCAGGCCGTCGAGGGCGGGACTCCGTGAAGGGATGAACAGACTGGTGATGTAGCCGACAACCATACAGGTCGTGCCTCCGATGGCGGCGTACAAGAAGAAGTGCACAGCCGTATGCTGCTGTACGAAGTGCAGGAGCAAGGCGCTCGCTGCAAGGCCGACGAGCGCGCCAATGCCGTGAGCCCGACGGGTGAAAATGCCGAGCGCGAACACACCCGCAAGACCGCCACCGAGCAGCCCGATCGACTGAAGGAATAGGTCCCACAGCGATCGGATGTTCCAGGTCGCCATCATCAACGCGCTGATGGTCCCTCCCAGGCCGACCAGAATCGTGAGGCGACGCGCGAGCCGCATCCGTGCCGCATCTGTGGCGTCCGTGCGGAAGCGCCCGTAGAAGTCGGTCACCAACGCCGCCGTAATGCTGTTGATGCCGCTGCTCAGCGTGGACATCGCCGCCGCAAACACGCCCGCCACGACGAGGCCGGACACGCCCACCGGAAGCTGTCGGCCAATGAACCAGGCGAAGGTGGCGTCGGTGGCCACCGCGGGGTGGAGCAGGGATGGGTGGGTCCGATAGAAGACGTAGAGCGCCGTTCCTACACCAAAGAAGAGTACCGACGTCGGCAGCGTGAGCAGGCTGGCCGTCCACACCGCACGTGCCGCTTGTCGTTCGCTCGACGTGGTCAAATACCGCTGAATGACAGCTTGGTCCGCCGTGTAGGGCACGAGATTCGTGAAGATGTTGCCAATCACGACCACCCACACCGACGCGATCGTGGCACTCCAGCTCCAGGTGAACATGTGGAGCTTGCCATTGTCCGACGCAATCCGAGCGACGGCACCGAGCCCGCCTTCCACATGCGCTACGACCAGTGCGAGGCTCACGATCGCCGCCCCCAGCAAGGTCCCCACCTGGAGGACGTCGGTCCAGATGACGGCTCGCATTCCTCCCTGCATCGTGTACGTCGTGCAGAGAAGGCCCATCAACACGATGGACAGGTAGATGTCGAGACCGGTGACCGCCTGCAGCGCGAGCGCCGGAAGAAAGAGCACGATCGCCATGCGAGCCGCCTGCAAGACGATGAAGGCAAGGCTTCCGGCAAGGCGGACCGCGAGCCCGAAGCGCCGCTCGAGGTACTCATACGCGGTCGTGATCTGCAGCCCGCGGAAGAAGGGCAAATAGAAGAACACGACCACTGGCGCGATGGCGAGGATGCACAGGTTGGCCAGCAAGAATACCCAGTCTTCCGCGTACGCTTTCGCTGGAATGGCGAGAAACGTGATGGCGCTGAGCTGTGTGCCGTAGATGCTCAGGCCTGCGGCCCACCAGGGCACGCGGCGTCCACCGAGGAAGAAATCCTCGGTGGACTCGTTCTTCGTTGAAAAGTACCTGCCAATGAGGAGGAGCGGCACGAAGTAAGCGGCCAGCACAGCGTAATCCAGCGGCGCGAACGGCCGGCTCGTCGGCGCCAGCCGCCCCTGAAGTACCGCAGCCGATCGATGTCCCGGCCGGTCTTCGCCACCAGCGAGCACGACGGTGTCCCCACGCATCACGGCGTGAGTCGTCACCAAACCGCTCGCATCGTACCGAACGTCGTCCAAGTGTCGGTAATTGTGTGATACGCAAGGACGTCGCGGCTGAAGCCTGGATGTCGATCCTTCAACTCCTCGACGCGGCTCGCATGCGTGCCATCGTCACCGCCGAACACGAGGATGTGAGACTGTCCGAACGGTGCCGCCGGCGCTGCCACCACTGGGCGAGGCACATCGGCAAGCCGCTGCCAGCCCTCGTCTGGTGTCCACGAGTACGCATCGCTAAGATACCGGCGCGTTGCTTTGCCACTCGGCGCGCGCCGCAGCGCGGCACCGCTGATCACATGCAGCCGCCCTTGCTGAGCCGTCACCACCGGCAGAATGCGGCCAGGGCCCGGAACCGGTGGCAGAGCGCGCCACGCCGGTGCGGGAGAGGACAGGTCGAGCGCCCAGCCGGACGCGAGTGCTTCCGTGTCATCCGGCTGGCGCTGCCCACCGACGACAAAGAGCGTCTGTCCGATGACGGCAGCTCCCGCCATGGCGATGGGCGACGGAAACGGCGGCAGCGCTCGTTGCGTTATCTTGCCGCCGATCCATTCCAGCGTGAAGGCGTCGGCGTAATGGCGTGCCTGATCCGAACCACCCACGACCAGCATCCGATTACCCATCGTTGCAGTAGCCGCGTATGCCAGTGGATGCGGTAACCGATGGCGTGCGCGCCACTCTGTGGCGGCGGGCTCGAGCGCGTAGACGGAATCGAACCACACTTTGCTGCCGCCCTCGAACAGCGGCGTCGGGAAATCGGTGCCGCCCGCGACGATCAGCACGCCATGACTGAAGCCCACCGCGTGTCCGGCCAGGGGACGCGGCAGGTCGCCGCTTCGCTGCCAGGACAAGGTGCTGGTCTGACTGTGCTCTGCTTCGTCCAGGCTCGACGTCGCACTAGGTAGGGCCGCCTCGCCGAGGCCGCCACTATCGGACTCTTGCCCTGCCGCTCCGCGGGCCGGCAAGACCATCATCAGCGTTGCGAGCGCCAGCCCCGGAACGCACGGCGCGTTCGAGCAGACCCGCCAGGTCGCTGACTTGGTTCCGAAAGCGCGGAGAGTCGGCGAGGTTGATACTCTCGATCGGGTCGTTGTCATGATCGTAAAGCTCACGCGCCACGGTCTCGCGGCTGTCGACGTCGCGCCACTCAGTGTAGCGGTAGCGAGGGGTGCGGATGGAGTAGCCCATGACGTCGGGCCGTTCCATGGCGTGGGGCTGCTGGCTGAAGTAGGGCGGTCGTGGGAACTGCGTGAGTGCAGCGGAGTGCAGCACCTGATCGGGGTTGTCGAGCAGTGGGCGTAGGCTGATGCCCTCGAGTGCGTCGGGTCGAGGGAGATTGGCGAGATCAGCGAGCGTGGGATAGACGTCGAGGAGCTCCACGACGGCGTTGGTCTGGCGACCGGCGGTCTTTTGACCCGGTGTGCTGATGATCAGCGGCACGCGGGCGTCACGCTCGAAGTTGGAGGTCTTGGCCCATAGCGCGTGCTCACCGATGTGAAAACCGTGATCGGACCAGAGCACGATGATCGTACGGTCCGACAGGCCGAGACGATCGAGCTCGTTGATCACCTTGCCAATCTGCGCGTCGACGTAACTGATCGCGGCGTAGTAGCCGTGCCGCAGGTGCCGAACCTGCGCCGGCGTGAGCGGGCCCTCTTTGGGCATCCCGGCGTAACCGCGCAGCTCTCGGAAATCGTGCAGGGCGATCTTGGGCACGTCGGTGGGCGGACCGGCCGGCAGGGGCGCTGGGATGGCATCCGGGTCGAAGAGGTCCCAGTACTTCTTTGGCGCGTTGAACGGTAGATGCGGCTTCCAGAAGCCAACGCCGAGGAAGAAGGGCTCGTCTTTGTGTTGCCGAAGTGACTGGATTGCCTCCTGCGCGATGCGGCCATCGAAATAGGTCTCGTCCGGCACGTCGGCCCGCTGCGTGGGTGCGCCTTGCCCATCGGCAGGCGTGCCTCGCGGCGCGCCGGGGACGTACCAATCGCTGAAGTGGGGCGCGAAGTTGTATGTCTGCGGGACGGACCACGACGGCGGATCCATCGCAATGCTGGGTTTGGCACCCCAGTTGTGGAAGATCTTTCCGATGCCCTGTGTGAAGTAGCCGTGGTCTTTGAACAGCTGCGGCAGGGTGACCGCCTGCGGATGCGTGTCGCGGAAGTGCGTGCGCAAGTCCCAGACACGCAGCGTGTCTGGCCTCATGCCAGTCATCAGCGAGGCGCGCGACGGATTGCAGACCGCTTGCTGGGCATACGCACGCCGAAAGAGAAGCCCGCGCTCGGCGAGACGATCGATATTGGGTGTCAGTGCGATGCGAGAACCGTAGACGCCCAGCTCCGTATTCATGTCGTCGACGGCGATAAAGAGGACGTTCAGCTGCTTCTCCGCCGTAGCCTTGACGGCAGGGTCCGCGACTTGGAGGTACACAGCGTCGCCCGAGCAGAGCCACATCCAACAGAGGGCGATCCATCTGATCTGCCAATTAGAACGCATACTTGAGCCCAATCTGGATGTTGCGACCACTGCTGGCTCCTGTGATCTGGCCGAACGTCGAGGTCGACAGGTTCGAGACCGGGTTGTTCAGGTTTTTCCTGTTGAGGACATTGAAGGCCTCGAGCCGGAGCGTCATCTGGTGGCCGCCAGTCACGTCGAAGCGCTTGTGCAGCGCAAAATCGTAGGTGAGCGCCGACGGCCCGCGGAGCGCGTTGAAGGGGAGGTTACCGAATCGTCCTTCGGCAAGCGGTCGGTCCACATCGAACGCCGCGGCGTTCAGCCACACCAGGCCGTCCGTGTCCTTGATGTACGGATCCACACCAGGCACGAGATCGGGGCGCTGCCCGTCCACCCGACGGTTGCCGACGAGATCACGCCCGGCCGTCACGTTGATTGGCAGTCCGCTGCGCCAGGTGATGATGCCCTGAATGGTCCAGTGTCCAAGCAGCGCGCGAGCGAGTCCAGAGTCGCCGAAGCCGGGTGTTGGGAGCTCGTACGAGTGGACGTTGACGAAACGATGACGGACATCACCCGGCTTCGGGCCGGCCGAGCCGGCGATGTCGTTCGGGTCCTGCACGGTCGCATCTCTGACGAGGGTACCGTCGGGCCCGTAATAGCCGCGGCTCCGGCCATAGGTGTAGTACACGTCTAACGCGAGGCCGTTCCAAAGCCGTTGATTGAGCGAGAGCTGAAGGGCGTCGTACTTCGAGCGACCCGCGTTCTCACGCAAGACGACCTCGCCAACTGCCTGATCCGGGCGCTCGCCGGTGATCGGATCGACGAGGTTGAGCGAGCGCGTGGAGTAGAGCTTCAGCGCCCGGCTGCCCACATAGGCTGCTTGCAGCGAGGCTCGTGACGTGAGCGCATACTGCACGGCGCCGTTCCACTGGATCGCGTACTCGTCTGCCCGATCGTAGTCAGCGACCGAGCGCGAAAGATTGAAACCCTCCGGGAGCAGGCTCGGATTCTCGGCCACCTCCGTCACGAAGGACCGTGGGAACGGAAACGCCGTCGGGAGTCCGGCTGGGATGTCGTTCTCGGTGAATGTTGCGAGGAAGGGGACGTTCGGATCGATGTACGCCATGTCGTAATAGAAGAACGGCTGCGCAGGAGCATGCGTCACACCGCCGCCGGCTCGTAGCACCAATCGCTGGTCGCCGATGGCGTCATAGATGACACCCAGCCGTGGTCCGAAGTTGTTGCGATCCGCATCGAACATCGGCTCACCACGGTTGTTGAACGGACCGAATGGATCCGAGCCGGCAACATTGAAGGCACCGCTCAAGGGCGGCGAGTACTCATAGCGCAGGCCGGCGTTGAGCTGCAATCGATTGCTGACCCGCCAGTCATCCTGGATATAGACGGCGTAGTTGGTGGTATCGAGGGGCTTCTCGCTGCCGAAGATGACCTGGATGTCGTTCGGCCGATCCGCGATGAGGTCATCGACGCCGTTGTAGCGGTGCGTCGGCAGGCCTATTTGGAACCGCTTGCTGTCGACGTTCCGAATCTCGAAGCCCGCCTTGATCGAATGTCGCCCCCGGACGTACGTGAGGTTGTCATTGATCGAGTAGGTCGTCGTCATGAAGTGAATATCGCTCGGCAATCCCAAGCCGGTGAGGCCTCCCCCGGAAACAGAGATCCAGGCGGGCGTCAGCTCGGTGCCCACGTGATGCCTGTTCAGGTCGGAGCGGTTGATCCCAACCCGTAGCTCGTTGAACACGCTGGGAGAGATCGTCCAATTGTCTTGCACGACCGCGTTGTGCAACCGCGTGGGAAAGACCCGAGGATGCTCGGGCGGCATGATCGGCTGGAAGAAGTCTTGGTGGTTGTAGTTGTAGCGCACCGCCAGCCGATGCTGACCTCTCTCCACGTCCACACGCCCCATATAGGTGTGCTCGTCGTTCCTCCGCTCGTCGTTGCGCCGGTGTAGTCCTACGTATGGGTCGCCGGTCGGCTCGAACGTATCGGGGAAGGCCTGGAGCACCTCGCGCATCTCGGGCGCGGCGCGGTCGATGAGCAGTGGCGTTGGCACATTGCCGGTCACGGCGTCGCTCCGGCGTACGTGGGCCCCCTCGTAGTTGAAGAAGAAGAAGAGTCGATCTCGAAGAACGGGGCCGCCCAGATTACCGCCGAATTGGTTCCAGCGCAGGGGTGGCTTCGGCGCGCCGTCGAGGTTCGAGAAGAAGCTGTTTGCATCCAGCGCGTCATGCCGGAAGAACTCGAACGCCGTGCCGTGGAGCTGGTTCGAGCCGGACTTGGTCGTGACGTTGAGCACGCCGCCGGTCGCCCTTCCATACTCTGCAGAGAACGCGCTGCCGGTGGCCTTGAACTCGGCGACCGCCTCGACGCTGATCGTGTTGATGAGAGCGCCACCACTCGCGCCAGCCGACGTGTCACTGGCAGATCCGTTGTTCTCGCCGAAGGACATGTCGACGCCGTCGAGCATGAGATTGTTCCCCAGCGCTGGGGAGCCATTGAACTCGATGCCACCCCGCCCGCCGGTGGAGGAAGAGGGCGCGTTCACCACCCCTGCCTGAAGGCCGACGAGCTGCTGGAAGTTCCGTCCGTTCAGCGGCAACGCTTCCACCTGACGCTGATCCATCACAATGCCGAGCGACGTGGTGGTTGCATTCACGAGCGGTGCGGCAGCGACGACGTCCACGCGATCGGTGACCGCCTCGATTGCCAGCCTCACATCGAATCGGCGCCGGACGCCGGCGTTGAGCTCGAGCGCCTCGACTCTCGTGGCCTGAAATCCCTGGAGCTGTGCCTCGAGGCGATAGCGGGCCGCCGGGAGGAGCGGAAACTCGAAGTATCCCTGAGCATTCGTGTGCGTCACCGCTGCCTGGTTGGTGGCGATGTTGGTGGCCGTGACGGTCACTCCCGGCAGCACGCCGCCGCCAGCGTCCGTGACCACGCCGACGATGGCGCCGCCAGTGATCTGGGCCGAGGCGGCGCTTGACGCGACCAACATGCACAGCAGGGCGACGCCGCGGTATATGGGCATGTCATTTGCCTCGATTGGACTTGGTCGCAGGCCGCCCGCGGCGCGGGCGACGTAGGCGGGCGGCGGCACTAGTCAGGCGATGAATCTCGACCTCCGACAACCCGTGCTGGAAGTGCCGACGCAAGGCGGTTCGAATCGCTTGCACATTGTTCTGTCGAAGCGCAGAGACGAGGCCTTCGTGCGACCGCACGAGATCATCGAGGTGCTGCTGGGTGGCGCCGCGGACGATGCTGGCGAACGCAAACAGCGGGACGGCGAGCTGATCCAGCGTGCGGTACAGCGTGTGGTTGCCGGAACGCTCCCAGATGTAGCGATGAAACGCCAGATCGGCCTGTGCGGCCTCGAAGTAGTCGTTTCTGGCCATGGCAGTCGTCAACTGCCCGAGCCGGCGGCCCAGCTCGGTGAACTGTGCCGCATCCATCCGCGCGGCGGCTTGAGCCAGCGCGCGCTCCTCCAGGATCGTCCTGAGCTCGACCCGTTCGGCGATGTCCTGGCGCGAGAGCTTGGTGACCTGTGTGCCCACGTTCGGCGTGCGTACGACGAGGCCGAGGCGCTCGAGCTGCACGAGCGCCTCGCGAATCGTGGCCTGGCTCACGTTGAGATCACGTGCGAGGTGCAGCTCGCGAAGCGGATCACCGGGCTGAAACTGCCCAGCGAAGATGGCGGTACGCAGGGTCTCGAACACCTGGGTGCTCAACGATCCCGTCTTCAGCGGCTGAAGAGGCAAGCTAGTCATGCCAGACGAATGTCTTATCGTTATCGATAATTAGCGGTGCTGTCAAGGGAATCTTTCTGCCGCCGCGCAGGCTCGGTTTTCCGCGAGCCCAGCTATAATTTCGCTGTGCCTATCTACGAGTACATCTGCCAGGCCTGTGAGCACCGGTTCGAGACCATCGTCTTCGGCAGCCGCCAGCCCGAATGCCCATCGTGTGCGTCGACGGCGCTCGACAAGCAGCTCTCCGCCTTTGCCGTGAGCACGCGCGGCGAGTCCTTCGATGAGTCACCCGCGCCGTGTGGCCAGTGCGGCGATCCGCGGGGCCCCGGCGCGTGCGCGCTCAATTAAGACCCTCGCTTGTTCGAGGTGAGACCGCGGCTTGTTTCAGCCTGACAAGCGGCGTGTTCGGCGACGGAGCAGACGCTTGGGAATCTCGGCAAAGTAGCCCAAGCGGGTGATGTTGTAGATGAACGGTCCCGTGCGTCGGCAAATGCGGTGGATCTTCGGCATCGCCTTCAGAAGAATCGTCGCCTGCTCCTCGCGTCTGAGCTCGGTTGCAGTAAGCACAAATGCTCGTAGGCGCGCGTTGATAATTGCCTCGATTTCGAGAGGGCGGCGCCGGATGTCCTTATCTTTCGTAAGGAGCACCCAGCCCCGTTTCCCGATCGCTGGCAGCCACTCGACGTCTTCTTGGCCTGCAAAGTACTCGTACCACGGTCGGATGTCGTAACCGGCACGAGCAAGCTCGTGCGGCACGTGCCGGCCGAGGCACTCATCTACGTAGAAGACGAGTCGCTTAGGCGGCCGTTGGGAACTCGCAGCGGATCGCTTCCCAGACCTCTTCTTCGGTTCTCCCGAAATCTTGGGCGACTTCACTGGGCGACTCGCCTGCTTGGAAGCGTTGGGCGATCTCTGAAGTTGGGACGCGTGACCCGACGATCACCGGCCGCCCGAATGCAACGGCTGGATCGATGGCAATGAGCTTGGGTGCTTCTACAATCGTATCCGCATCGCGTTTGCGGGTGAATGGGAACAATCGAACCGCAACCCCGCGCTCGTCGCGCTCGATGCGTTTCAAGTGAGCCTGGAGCAAGGCTTTCATTGCGAGCTGTCCGTCCCGTGAGGCGTTGATCAGCGAGCCGTACTTGTTGATGAAGATATCTGTTCCGTCGGTCTCCATTTCCTCGTCGATCAGCGGGTGCGGCGATCTCAGCTTGGCCTCGAGATAGTCGATCGCGCGTCGGATCTTTGGCATCTGAACATTGTGGTCGCGACGTAGCGCGCTGATCATGTGCAGCTCGACCAGATTGACAAACGACAAGAGGTGGCGCTGTGTGTCGGCGGCCTTGAGTAAGGGCCTCGAGCGCATGGTCCTGCCAGGGCCCGTCCGTTGCGCGTAGCCGAATGCCCAGTTGCGGACAGTGTTTTCGGGAATCCGCAGGTAGCGGGAGGCCTCGAACGAGCTGTAGGCAGGGATCTTTCGCGGACTCCGGCCGCGGTACGGATCTCGCTCGACTGGTTCGGTCATCCGGACTTGCCTCCTCGTGCGTGCGGTCATGCCATCGTCGGCATCGTAGCGTGGACGCTCCGTCAATTCAATTGGCGCAGACCATGGGGCCGATTCTCGTCTCCTCCTTTCGTGCGATGCCGCGACGCTGGCAGGTCGGCTAGACTGAGCCTCAGCGCTCGTTTGTGCGCAGACGGAGGCAGCGATGGAATTCAGGCAGCTTGGCGGCTCGGGGCTCAAGGTTCCGGTGTTGAGCTTGGGGACCGGCACCTTCGGCGGAGGCACCGAGTTCTTCAAGGGCTTTGGATCGAGTGACGTTGCGGAGGCGACGCGCCTGGTAGACGTTGCGCTCGACGCCGGGCTGAACATGTTCGATTCGGCGGACGTGTACTCGGAGGGGCTCGCCGAGGAGATTCTCGGACAGGCGATCAAAAGACGCCGCGACAAGGTCCTCATTTCGACCAAAGGCACGTTCGCCATGGGCGACGGCCCCAACGACGTCGGCTCATCGCGCTATCACCTCACGCGGGCAATCGAGGGCAGCCTGCGTCGGCTGGGGACGGACTACATCGACCTGTATCAGCTTCACGGCTTCGATGCGGTCGCGCCGATCGACGAGACTCTCGGCGCGCTCGACGACTTCGTCCGGCAGGGCAAGATTCGCTATATCGGCTGCTCGAACTTCTCGGGCTGGCACCTCATGAAGTCGCTTGCGGTGTCGGAGAGATACGGGCTGGCCCGGCACGTCGCCCACCAGGCGTATTACTCCCTTCTCAACCGTGACTACGAGTGGGAGCTGATGCCGCTGGCGCTCGACCAGCGCATCGGGACCATCGTCTGGAGCCCGCTCGGGTGGGGCCGGCTCACGGGCAAGCTCCGTCGTGGTCAGCCGCTACCCTCGACGAGCCGGCTCCATAGTGAGCTGACGACGAAGGGCGGCCCGCCGATCCCCGAGGATCATCTCTACAACGTCGTTGACGCCGTCGACGCCGTGGCTCGTGAGACGGGCAAGACCGTGCCCCAGATCGCCATCAACTGGCTCCTGCAGCGCCCGACTGTCACCAATGTCATCATCGGCGCACGCAACGAGGAGCAACTCAAGCAGAACATCGATGCGCTGGGATGGAATCTGTCGGCCGATCACATGGCCCAGCTGGACGCCGCCACCGCGGTGACGCCTGCCTATCCCTATTGGCACCAAATGCAGTTCCAGGTCCGCAATCCGTCACCGGTCTCTTGAGCTCGAGCCGCCACCTCCCGGCTCGACCGTGCTGGCCTTGTCGAGGACCATTTCGAAGAGCGCGCCACCCTCCGGAGGGCTGGATGCGGTAATCGTCCCGCCGTGGCCATCGACGATGGCCTTCACGATCGACAGGCCGAGCCCGCTTCCCGAGGAGCCGTGGTCTCGCGCCATATCCACCTTGTAGAAGCGGTCGAAGATGAGCGGCAGGTGCTCGGCGGGAATGCCGGGACCCGTGTCACGAACCATCAGTCGCACGTGACCGTCGATAGGTTCGGCTGACAATGTGACCCGTCCGTCTACCGGCGCGTGCCGTACAGCGTTCGCGGCAAGGTTCTGCACTGCCTGCTCGAGACGCCGCGCGTCCCCGTTGACGGCGTCGGCACCGGGCGCGATCTGGACGTCCAGCGTGATCCGTTTCTCCTGCAGGACGGTGCCGTGGCGCTCTCTGATCCGGCCGAAGAGCCAGTCCACGGGCACGGGCTCGCGCTCGAGCGCCACGCCGCCACCCTCGAGGCGGGCCAGATCCAGCAGGTCGCCAATGATCGACTCGAGCCGAAGCGTCTCGTCGGTCACGATCTCCAGATACCGCTGGCGTGCGGCCGGGGCCTGCGCTGCCTCCGGCATCGCCAGGGTTTCCAGGTAGCCGCGGATCGCGGTGAGCGGGGTCATCAGCTCATGTGACACATCCGCAAGGAGCTGGCGTCGTGCCCGGTCGGAGGCCTGCAGCTCGCGTGCGCGGGCCTCGAGGTCCGCGGCCATACGGTTGAACGCCCGCGCCAGCAGCGCGACCTCGTCGCCGCCGCGCTCCGGCGCCCGCACGCTGGTGTCGCCCGCGCCAATCGCAGCCGTCGCGCGCTCGAGCACTCTGAGCCGGCGACGTGCCGGGCGAAAGACGAAGAATGCCATGCCTGTCGTCCCAGCAAAGAGCAGCGCAACCGCCGCCGCCGCGAGCTCGGGACCGTACTCGCGAATCGCAAACACGAACGGCCGTCCGTGGAAGATCGGCACGACCACGCCGACCACGGTGTCGCGCGAGACGATCCGTGCAGGCCCATGGAGCCGACGAAGGTGTCGCAGGTGCTCGAACGCGCGCGAATGCCTCAGCGCCACCCGCGCCGACCGAACGAGCCGCGGCGGCAGAGCGAACGCACGGTTCTGAACGAGGCGCCCGTCGACGAGCACGACGAGAAACGGCTGTCGCACGCGCCCGAACTGCTCTCGCACGTACTCCTCGATGTCGAGTTGAGGGTCGGTGTCCAGCGCTGCCGAGATATCAGACGCGACGAGCTCGACCAGTCGCTGTGGTGACTGGCTGCCCAGCGGGCCGCCGCCATGGCCCGTGAGCCACAGGAACAGCAGCCCCTGCGCGACGAGCAACCCCGTCACGCAGACGATGAAGCCAAGGCCGATGCGCCAGTAGAGGCTGCGATACCAGATTGGATCAGACATCGGCGGCTCGGTACCCAATGCCCCACACTGTGACGATGATCGTGGGGGTTGCCGGGTCTCGCTCAATCTTTCGCCGCAGGCGCTTCACGAGCGTGTCGACGCTGCGCTCGGTGACGAAGGCTTCTCCCTTCCACACGCGCGCGAGCAGCGTTCGGCGACTGAACACGATGCCGGGGTTGGAGAGCAGTAGATAGAGCAGGTCGAACTCCCGTGCCGTCAGGTCGACGTCACGACCGTCGACACTCGCTCGGCGGCGCGCTGGATCGATCGCCACGTGTTGAAGATGAACGGGCGGCTGGTTCGCCCCGGCAGTCGTGATCTCCGGCAGCGTGCGCCGCCGGCGGGTCAGTGCCCGCGCCCGGGCAACGAGCTCGCGGACACCGAACGGCTTGGTGAGATAGTCGTCGGCGCCGCTCTCGAGGCCGAGCACCTTGTCTGCCTCTTCTCGGCGTGCCGTCAGCAGCAGGACCGGAACATCCTGATTGATCGACTCCCGCCGAACCGCGCGCAGCACGGTCAAGCCATCGAGCCCCGGAAGCATCAGATCGAGGATGACCAGATCGAATCGTTCCTCGCGGGCCAGGCGCAGCGCCTCTCGCCCGTCACCCGCAGACGAGGTCGACCAGCCTTCCAGCTGGAGATGGAGCGCCACCAGATCGCGGATGTGCCGCTCGTCCTCGACTACGAGCACGCGGCGCGGTGACTCGTGCCGCTCGGTTGCCTGTGGTTCCTGCGCTGACATGGCGATTCTCGATTCTCAATCAGTCTAGCGGGAAAAACGGGCACAGCCCCGCACAGCCCTCGTTTTCCCGCCGAGAACCGCGCGTTGCCATCGTTTTTTCACAATTGCGCCATGGCACCGCCACACGTCTACCCGTCAAATGGAATGGAGGTCGAAAAACAATGATGTCCAACACGAGAACAGTGAAGATGACGGTTGTAGCGCTCAGCACGGCGGGGGTGATGGCGCTTGGTGCCCTGGCCCTTGCACAGCCTGGGCCGGGTGGTTGGCACGGTCCAGGCAGCCACGGGCATATGGGAGGCCCGGGCGTCTGGGCGCTTCGCCAGCTCGATCTTTCCGACGAGCAGCGTGAGCTGGTGCGGTCGATTCGGGAGCAGCATCGCGCCGAGCTCCAGGCGATCTCTGAAAAGCTCCAGCCCGCGCGCGAGGCGTTGACGGCTGCGGCGATGACCGTACCCGCCGACGAAGCCGAGATTCAGGCGCGAGCCGCCGATCTGGCCGCAGTCCAGACGGAGGCTGCCGTGCTGCACGCAGGCATCCACGCGGAGGTCTTTCAAATCTTGACGCCGGAGCAACAGGAGAAGGCCAAGGCGCTGCACGCAGAGTGGCAGGAGCGGCGTGCCGAATTTCGGCAACGGCATCTGGAGCGGCGGCAATCCGGAGAGCACCCGCCGCAGAATTGATGGACAGATCAGCGACGGTATCAGGCGAGGGGGCCTGAACGAGGGCCCCTCGCTAGCCCACTATTACCAGCGCGCTCCGCAGGAGCGACAACATGAAACTCAAACTGGTGGCAGCAGTGGTCGTTGCGGTGGTGGTGGCCTCGTCGGTTGTGTACTACCGGGCCGGTGCCACCAGCACAGAGCCTCGCCTGCTCACGGCAACGGTGACGCGAGGGCCGGTCGTCGAAACGGTCGAGGCGACCGGCACCGTCGAGCCGGTCGACACGGTCGAGGTCGGCAGTCAGGTCACGGGTACTCTCAAAACGCTGGCTGCCGACTTCAACGACATCGTCAAGCGCGGGCAGGTAATCGCAACCCTCGACCCGGCTTCGCTCGAGGCGCAGCTTCAACAGGCAGAGGCGAGCGTGCGCCGCTTGGAGGCCGAGGTGGAGAGCGCGCGGGTCCAGGTGAAGGATGCGGAACAGAAGCAGGCACGGGCCGAGGCGCTGGCGCGCGATCAGCTCCTCGCCGCGTCCGATCTGGACTCGGCCCGCATCACCACCGAGGTCAGCCGGGCGGCTCTGAAATCAGTGGAGGCGCAACTCGTTCAGGCGCGGGCGTCATTGGAGCAGAGCCGGGTCAATCTGGGACACACGATCATCACCGCGCCGGTCGACGGCATCGTGCTCTCGCGCGACGTCGAGGTGGGCCAGACCGTGACGGCAAGCCTCGAGACACCGACGCTGTTCGTCATTGCGCGCGACCTTGGAACCATGCAGGTCAATGCGAGCGTAGACGAGGCGGACATCGGCCGGGTGCAGGTGGGGCAGCCCGTGCGGTTTCATGTCGATGCCTACGGTGACGACGAGTTCGGCGGCACCGTGTCGCAGGTACACCTCCAGCCGATCGTCGAGCAGAACGTCGTGAGCTACACGACGGAGATCAAGGTACCCAACACTGGGCTCAAGCTCAAACCGGGCATGACGGCAACGGTCAGCATCGAGGTTGCGCGAGATGACGATGCCTTGCGCGTGCCGACGGCGGCGTTGCGGTTCAACCCGTCGGCTGAGGTCTTGGCTGCTTTCGGAAAGCAGAAGTCTCCCAGCGCGCAGTCGAGCGCGGCCAGCAATGCGATCGTGCAGCCTGCGTCTCTCAGTCGCTCGAGCGGCGAGCGCCAAGAAGACGAGGAGCGCAGCTCGACGACCGCCAGCAGCCGTGCGGCGGTTTGGCGGCTAGACGATGGAGGAGTGGAGCGGGTGCCGGTGGAGCTCGGTGTTGGTGACGGCACCTCCTCGGCGATTGTCGGCGGTCGGCTCGAGGAGGGCGCCGAGGTGGTGGTCGGCCAGCCGTCCGTCGCTGCAGGGGCCGCGACGGGGGGCTCATCCGGGTCGCCGCTCCTGCCCTCGTTCCCACGGCGGGGCGGCAGGGGAGCGCCGCGCGGGGGTTGATGGCAAGCGAGGACACGAAGGGGATCAACCACGAAGGACACGAAGGGCACGAAGAAGAAGAGCACGAAGAAGGATGGGCGCGATGAAGAGTTGGATGACATTCGGAATAGCCTTCGAGGCCTTGCGCAGAAACGTGATGCGCTCCGGGCTCACGGCGCTCGGCGTCATCATCGGCGTCGGCGCTGTGATTGTCATGATGGCGATCGGCGACGGCGCGAGCGCCTCCATTCAAGCCCGCCTTGCGAGCATGGGGACCAACGTCGTCACCATCACGGCCGGCTCGCTCAATGCCGGCGGCGTACGGCTGGGCCAAGGCGCTACGAGCACGCTCACGCCGGCCGACGCCGACGCGCTGCGCGAGGTGCCGGGAGTTCAGGGCGTGTCACCCGGCGTGAGCACGCGTGCGCAAGTGGTCACGACGGCGGCGAACTGGTCCACGCAAGTCCAGGGCGCTGGCGCCGATCTGCCGGTGATTCGTGCATGGCCGCTGGAGCAGGGCAGCTTCTTCACGGACGCGGATGTCGCACGTGCGGCCAAGTTCGCGGTCCTTGGTGCGTCCGTGCGTGACGAGCTCTTCGGTGCGGGAAGCGATCCGATTGGTGCCACAATTCGTATCAACAAGCAGCCCTTCAAGGTCGTCGGTGTGCTCGCGCGGAAAGGCCAATCACCGATGGGGCAGGACCAAGACGATACGGTGATCGTGCCGTTTACCGCGGCACAGAAGCGCTTGCTGGGCGTGACACACCTGAGCAACATCACCCTCTCTGTTGCGGACGGAGAGTCAGCGCTCGCCGTCTCGGAGCTCGTTGCCGGCCTGCTTCGCCAGCGTCATCGTCTCGTGCCTGGCGAGGATGACGATTTCATGGTTCGGACCTACGAAGAGATGGCGAGCGTGCTCACGTCGACGACGACGACCATGACGTATCTGTTGGCCAGTGTCGCGGCGATCTCCCTCCTCGTGGGTGGCATCGGCATCATGAACATCATGCTCGTCTCCGTCACGGAGCGGACCAGGGAGGTTGGCCTACGCTTGTCGATTGGCGCACGCCGCCGCGACGTGCTGAGGCAGTTCCTCGCGGAGGCGCTCACGCTCTGCCTCGCGGGCGGCGCTGCCGGCGTCCTGCTCGGTGTCGTCGTGTCGGCGAGTATCGGTCAACTGCTTTCCTGGAGCATCGTGATTTCTCCGACGGCCGTCGCCCTGTCGTTCGCCTGCGCCGCGTCGATTGGCGTGTTCTTCGGCTGGTATCCCGCCCGTCGCGCGGCGGGGCTGAACCCGATCGAGGCGTTGAGATATGAGTAGGTGTGGTGTCACCCCCTCACCTGGTCACCCCCTCACCCTGCCTCTGTGCCGTCCCACCCACCCCGACGCTCAAAAGCTGACCCGTGCTGCCAACTGGAGCTGCCGCGGCAACCCGTTCTGCGCGCTGATCGTGCCGAACGCCGAGTTGGTTGGCGACGTGTTCGGGTTATTGAAGTTCGTGCGGTTGAGCGCGTTGTAGACCTCGACGCGGAGCTGGAGCCGGGTACGACCACCCACGGCGAGATTTTTCAGGAAGCCGAGGTCCAGGACGGCGTACCCGGGGCCGCGCACTTCACTGAAGCGTGTGGGCTGGGTCCGTACGTTCGAGACGAGCTGCTGAGACGAGGCGAGCTCGAAGGCGTCCGTGTTGAACCAACGCTCGAAGCTGCGATCGCCGCGCGGGAGCGCGATGTCGTCCACCGTTGCTCCTTCGGCCAACAGGAAGTTGCCAAGGGCGAGCGGCGCGCCACTCTGGGCCTTGAAGAGAAAGCTCACCTGCCAGCCGCCGAGCAGGCCCTCGACAAGTGGACTCCAGTTGTTTCCCCAGCGGCGGCCGCGCCCGGCGGGCAGCTCCCAGATGCCGCTGGTGGAAAGCACGTGCGCACGATCGAATGGGCTGATGACGCGCTCGGGTCGCTCGTCGGTGGCATTCAGGAATCCCGTCTCGGTCATCGTCCGCGACCAGGTGTACGCCATTTGGAGTGTGAGGCCGCTCGACATGCGACGTTCCACGCGCCCTTGTAAGGCGTGGTAGTCCACCTCGCCAATTGTCTCGCTGGCCTGGACGGAGGTGAGCTGTGGATACGGGCGGAGCAGTTGTCGCCGCTCCACAGTGTCCCCCGCCAAGTTGGTGCCCGGCAGCAGCGAGGCGAAGGGATTGGGCACTGCCTCCGTCAACCGGTCGTGTGTCGCATCGTCTCGCACCGGCGACGTCGAGAGATATTCCGCCGGTATCGGATTGAGCTCGCGCGTCACGGGGAGGTGCTCGCTGCGTGCGCCAACGTATGTGGCCTCCAGCAGAATCTGCCAGGGCAGCTCCTGCTGGACACCGAGCGACCAGCGGTGGCTGCGCGGCGCTCGCACGTCACCAACGTAGGGGAAGTCTGCGTCCAGGCCGACGTTCGTCATGAGACCGAGTGAGCTGCCGGTGGGCTCGAGGAGGCCATCCGGAAGTGGATTGGCGAGCGTCGCGATGAAGGTCTGCCCGCTGTCGAGCGAGGGGACCACGGCGGTGTCGCGCGAGAAACCCACCTGATTGACGGTCATCCGGTTGGTCCCGAGCATGTCGTAGAAAAGGCCGTAACCGCCGCGCACAGCGGTCTTCGGCATCGGCACCCAGGAGAAGCCGGCGCGTGGCATGAGGTTCGCCAAATTGCGCTCCCACGCTTCGGAGGGGCCACCAGTGTCCGGATAGAGCATGCCGCCGCGCACCTGGAACTGATCGACCGGCACTTCTGCGATCGGGTTGAGCGCGTAGTTGGCGCGGACCGTGTCCTCGATCGGGAGCGGGGTGTCGAAGTCGAACCCACTAACCATTCGGTTCTGCTTTTCAGTGAGCGGTGCCTCGATCTCGTAACGCAGTCCCAGATTGAACGTCAGGTTTCCTCGCACACGCCAGTCGTCTTGAACGTAGAAGCCGATCACGCTGGTCCGTTCGGAGTACTCGGCGACGCGGCTCATTTCGCCGCCGGTGGGGTAGCCGAGCAAGAACGAGGCAAGGTCCTGTCCGATGGGGGCCGCCGAAGAATTGTCGAGCGGCCCTCGCGTCCAGTCCGTGGCAAATGAGAGCGAGGGAGAAACAGCCGTTGGGAACCGGCTGGCTCGCTCGATGTAGTGACGGTACTCCGATCCAAGCTTCAGGTTGTGGTTGCCGACGAGCCACATCAGGCTGCCGTTGGCGGAGTAGACGTCGGTCGTGAAGTAGCCGTCCCCCGATTCCCAATTGCTGAAGTCCGAGTAGTTCGAGAAATCGAGGTGCGGGAACGTTGCGGCGCCCTCTGGCGCGAGCGCCGCGAGCGCTGGGTCGAACCCCAACGACGCGAGGTCGAATCCCTGACTGCGCCGGCGTTCCGGGAACAGCTGCCGTGTGAAGCCGCCGCGGACGTTGACCAAGAGGTTGCTTCGGATCGTATAGGCATCATCGACGGCAAGCACGCGGTTCTTGCGGTTGAGGAAGATGCCATTCGACAGATTGCCGTACCAGTCGTTCTTCTCCTCCTCCCAGAAGTCCCAGCTGAAGCGGCCATAGATGCGATGCCGGCTCGACACGCTGTGATCCACTCGCCCCGTGGCGGTGTAGTACGTCTCGTCGGCCACGAGCGTCGGGTTCGTGTAGTTGTTGCGGCCGTCGCTGGTGCCTGCCTGGTTGGGCAGCGGCCAGTAGTCGAGAATCGCCTTGGCCACCGGGTCGAGGCGATCGGGCGGGATGACGTTGCCGGGAAAGGGGTCGCGGACGAAGCGGCCAGGCTCGGTCGGGTGCGGTCGCGTGGTGGCAGGATCGTAGATCCGGTACTCGGACCCGAGGGCCAGCAGCTCCGAGAAATCGCCGCCGCGCATGCGTTCGGTGGGCACCGTTTGCACGGTGGGTTGCGGCACCTCGAAGGGATTGGCTTCCACGCTCGCAAAGTAGAACGTACGGCTCGAGATGACCGGCCCGCCGACAGCCGCGCCAAAGCGGTTGTCGGAATAATCTCGCTTGGGGCGATCGGCTCGGTCGTCGAAGAAGTTCGGCGCGTCGAGCGCCGAGCTGCGATACCACTCGTAGGCTTGTCCGTGCAGCTCATTCGTCCCGCTCTTGGTAACGATGTTGACCACGGCTCCCATGGTGTTGCCGATGGCGCTGTCGTAGGTTGTCGTGTGAATCTTGAACTCCTCGACCGCCGCCGAGGGTGGGCTGTATGCCACGCGGTCGTTTGCGACGTTCGCGACACCGTCGAGCGTGAAGTCGTTTCGCTTCTCACCGATACCCACCGTCGAGAACTGGGACAGGCCGTTGTTGAACGGCGCCTTGCGGAGGCGCAGGTTGGTCGTATTGGTCACCCCCGGAGCCAGCGACACGAGCTCCACCGCGCTCCCTTCGCGAATCGGCAACTCTGCGATGCGCCGCGCATCGACCACCTGGCCAAGGCTGGAGGACACACGATCCACCGCGGCAGAATTCGCGGTCACCTGGACCTGATCGGTCACCTGCCCGACCTGCAGCGTGGCATCGATGGCCAGCACGTCGGCCACGTGCAGCTCGATGCCGTCGCGGACGAACGATGTGAAGCCGTCGAGGGAGACCGTCACGCGATAGGTGCCGGGATTGAGGAACGGCATCCGGTAATTGCCGCTCTCGTTCGACGTTGCCGTCGTTGTCACGTCCGTGGCGACGTTGAGGACCTCCACGCTCGCGCCCGGAATGGCGGCACCGCTCGGATCGGCGACCTGGCCCTGAATCACGCCGCGAGCCTCCTGAGCGTTGGCGACCGATGGCGCGGTGAGCGTGACGACCACTAGCGCAAGAAGTAATTGGCGCATGACAACATCCTTCCTCGAGCCGCAGCTGGGTAAAGACGACAGATGTTCTGTTAAACAGAACGTATTCTGTTAGCTGCCTGGACGGGCGAACTCTACTGTTCGATGCGAACAGGTGTCAAGGGGAAGGGGATCCCTTGATCCCTTGATCCCTTTACGGCCACAATGCTACTCCTCGAATCAGAAATGTTGAATTCAGACCGATTGGAGCCCGCCATGATGGACGAATCGAAGACCAGTAGAGAGAAGCAGGGTTCCCGCACCGCGGGGGCGCGTGGGGCGGAGACGACCGGCAAGATGCCTCGCCGTGACTTTCTCACGAGCGCAGCCCTCACCGCGGCCGGGCTGACAATCGTCCCCCGCCGCGTTCTCGGCGGGGCGGGCTACACGCCTCCCAGCGATCGGTTGAACATCGCCGGCATCGGAGTCGGTGGTATGGGCAAGAGCAACATCCGCGCGCTTGCCAGCGAGAACATCGTTGCCCTCTGCGATGTGGATTGGGGCTACACGGAGAAGGGCTTTACTGAGATGTTCAGCGGTCTCGAGAAGGCGCAAGCGCGTCTCGAGAAGGCGGAGACCCCCGAAGAGCGCCAGCGGATGCAAGACGAGATCGCGCATGCGAAGGAACTCTCCCAGAGCTTCGCCTCGATCAAGCGCTACACCGACTACCGCCAGATGTTCGACCAACAAAAGGACATCGACGCGGTCGTCATTGCCACACCTGATCATCTACACGCGGTGATCGCGACGGCGGCCATGAGCCTCGGTAAGCACGTGTACCTGCAGAAGCCGCTCACCTGGTCGATTCACGAAGCGCGCGAGCTGGCCAAGAAAGCCAAGGAGAACCCCAAGGTCGTCACGCAGATGGGTAATCAGGGGCACTCGACCGACGATGCGCGCCTGATCAACGAGTACATCGCGGCGGGGGCGATTGGCAACGTGAGCCACGTGCACGTCTGGACGAATCGTCCACTTGCCTATTGGCCACAGGGGATTCCGCGGCCGGAAGCCAAGCCGGAGCCAGACGCCACGAGCTGGAACGTCGAGGCAGTGATGGATCGTCTCGCCATCGCGATGGCTGCCAATTATCCGAAGCCGCAGGGGCTCGAGTGGGATCTCTTCCTCGGGCCCGGCCCGGTCGTCGACTACCACCCCGTCTATCACCCGTTCAACTGGCGCGGGTGGGTCGACTGGGGTGTTGGCGCGATTGGCGATATGGGCGCGCATCTCATCGATCACCCGTTCTGGGCGCTCGATCTGGGCTTCCCGACCTCCGTGGAGACCGTCTCGACGCCGTTCAACAAGGCGTCGTACCCCATGGCGACGATGACGCACTACGAGTTTCCGGCACGAGGCAGCATGCCGCCCGTGAAGCTCACCTGGTACGACGGCGCCCTGCTGCCGCCCACGCCCGAGGAGTTGGGTGATGAGCAGGTAGACAAGGGAGGCGGCGTGCTCTACGTCGGCGACAAGGGCAAGCTACTCCACGAGACCTACGGCGCAAACCCGCGCCTGCTACCGGCCTCGTTGCATGATTCCGTCGGAACGCCGCCCGAGAAGTTCCCGCGCATCCAGACGTCGCACGAGATGAACTGGGTGGATGCTTGCAAAGGGCAGGGGGAAGCGACCTCGCCGTTCGAGTATGCGGCGCGGCTGACCGAGGTCATGCTGCTGGGCGTGGTTGCCCTTCAGGCCGGCACGAAGATCGAGTACGACGCGGAGAACATGCGTATCACCAACGCGCCGGCGGCAAACGAGTTCCTGCGTCGCGAATACCGGCAAGGCTGGACGCTGTAGCCGAGGCGTTGAGAGTAGAACGTTTGATGTGGCGCCAGCGGATGTTTGGGACAGTTCAAAGGCGAATGACGCTGTCAGCAGGATTCGACCCCACTGGCGAGCCAGACGGGCGAGGCCCACTGGCGAGCCAAGGGGCTGACGCCTGGCGGGCGCCAGCCCCTTGTCCGGGTCTCGCGAAAGAGGACGGCTTCACGGACATCGACGGCACGACGCCCCGTCGGTGAACGCTTGCCGATGTCTGACGCTCTGAACGGAACACGCAGGGCTGACAGCGATGACCCACGAGGCATCGCTGTGGTCGTACGGGACGCGCTCGCGTAGATGCACGCGCGATCCGCAACAGCCGCGCGAGCCTACGCGGCTTCGGCGCGCCTCCGAATGCGCTCGAACAGATGTGGGACGCCCTGAGCCATTCCTTCGCTGTAGCCCTCTGGAATCGGTCCGAACATCGTGTGCCGCAGCGTCACCAGCGTGCCACCGTCGACTTCCTTGAGGCGATATTGCACATTTGCCACCACTGGTGCGGATATCATCAGCGGTCCCGTGATCTCCAGTAGCGTCGGCCGCTTGATGGCCTGGACGTGACCCCAGAAGTGCCCGTTGTCATCGCCGAGGTCTCGAAACCAGCGGCCGCCCGGCCATGGCTCGAGCGTGAGCGGCATCGACGGGCCGTCGGGGATCTGGTGTTCCGGTCCGATCTCCTCGAGCAGTGCCGCGAACGTCGCGGCGATTGACGAGCGGACGTGAACTTCCTGCGTGATGTTGACGCTGAGGTTGTCGAGCGCCGGAGCGGTTGCGGGCATGAGGCCTCCTGTTGCGATGTCGTGTGTGTCTTCGTGCGCCGCGCGTCAATTGCGCTCGGCGCGTTCCTTGATGCGCGTGAGCTGGTTCCGCCAGTAACGTTCGAACCGCCCGGTCCACGCGTGGAGCGGCCTGAGGCCATCGGCGTTGGTGCGATAGAAGATCTGACGGCCGTCGCGCCGCGCGCCGACCAGGCCCACATCGCGGAGCACGCGGAGGTGCTTGGACACCGACGGCTGCGCCAGCCTCAGCGCCACGGCGATGTCCCCGACGGGACGCTCGCGCGCGGCGAGATACTCGAGGATGTCTCGTCGGCGTGGCTCCGCGATGGCATTGAACGCATCCGACGTCGTGGCGGCACGCGGCACGTTCCCGATCATATTCCTATGAAGGAATAAGTCAAGCGTCGGCGATACACCGAGCACCTTTCGTGAATCGCCGGTTGGCGTACGTGGCGGTGTCACGGGACCGCCACGATGAGCGGGGCGCGGCGCAGCCGACCGCCCCCCGCCTTCAGTCGCGCCGCAGGGCGACGAGCGGCGTGACCGACATCGCAGCACGCGCAGGCCACCAGCTCACCACAGCGCAGATTGCCAGCACCAACACGGCGGCGGCGGCGAAGGTGACGGTATCCTGAGCCGACACGCCGAACAGCAGCGACTCCAGCGCGCGCGAGGTCACCCATACCGTTGCGAGGCCCAACCCCAAGCCAGCGCCGAGCACCGTCATGGCCTCGGACAGCATGAGGCGTGCGATGTGCCACCGCCGGGCGCCCAACGCCAGGCGGATGCCGATCTCGCGCGTGCGTGCGGCGGACGCGTACGCGAGCAGGCCGAACAATCCCACCGCCACCAGCACCAGCGACAGCGCGCCGAACAGCGTGAACACCAACGCGTTGAACGTCCACCCCGCCCGCGCCCGCATGACGACGTCCTCCAGTCGGACAATGCCGTCGACGATCGCGCCGGGCTTGATCGCACGGACGATCGGGCGGATTGGCGCCACCAGCGCCAGCGGATCGCGGTCGCCGCGCACGACCAGATGCCTCACCGCCGGCGCCGTTTGCGTGTGCGGCAAGTACACATCGAACCGCGTCCGCGTCAACTCACGATAGCGGCCGTCCTTCACCACGCCGACCACGTCTTGCCACACCGGCCGGCCGGCATCGTCTCTTGGGCCGTCGAGCGTGACGAGCCGCCGGCCCACCGCCCGACCATCGGGCGACAGGTAGCGAGCCAAGCTCTCGCTGATGACGACGACGGCTGGTGAGTCGGCGGTGTCCCGGTCGTCGAACACACGCCCTTGCACGAGCGGCAGACCGATCGCCTCGAAGTACCCAGGCGTCGCCGCTTCCCAATTGACCGCGGGATTGGCATCGTACGACTCGGGGCGGAGCGGCTGTCCGAACAGGACGATCGGTGCGTCCATGCCGATCGGCCCGTGTTCCAGCGGCGCGAGGTAGACAGCGCCGGCCGCCCTCACGCCGGGTAGTCGCCGGACGCGGCGTAGTAGTTCGTCGTAGGACGCGTCGTCGTCGAGCGCTACGTCCATCTTGACGACGTTTGCCGGGTGAAAGCCGAGCTCGACGTTCTTGATCGCCAGAAAGCTCCGCACCAACAAGCCCGCGCCAATTAGGACGATGACCGACAGCGCGATCTGCACACACATCAACGCCCGTCGCAGCCGCTGGCCGCCCCGCGTCTCCATGGTCGCCGCGCTCGAGGCGTTGAGCGTCTCCGCCGGCGCGCGAATCCACGCGAACATCAGCGGCGCGACACTGGTGAGGACCGCGGTCACGACGGACATGATTCCGGTCACGGCAATGGTGCGCGCGTTCATCCCGACGCGGTGGAGGCCCGGGATCTCGATCGGCACGAACGGCAGCAGTGCCTTGACGGCCCAGGCAGCCAGCAGCAGTCCGACGGCGCCGCCGGTCACGGCGAGCGTGAGTGACTCGGCGAACTGCTGCTGCGCGAGGCGTGCGCGGCTCGCGCCCAGCGCCTGGCGCACAGCCAGCTCCTTGCGCCGTGCCGTGGCGCGGACCAGCAGCAGGTGGCCGACGTTGGCGGCCGCCATCAGCAGGAGCAGCAGCGCTGCGAACATCAGCACGACCAGCGCCGGGCGTGACAGGCCGAAGATTTCCTCGCGCAGCGGCACGAACAGCACGTCCACTTGCGGCGTCCCCGGAGGAAACCCGCGCATCGCGATGGCTTGGGCCTCGCGGCGGGCGGACTCCAACCCGACGCCGTCGCGCAGGCGCGCAATGGTCTCCAGCCAGCCGATGCGTCGGTCGTCCACCAGGTGCGGATGGCCCGGCGCCAGCGGGAACCACACCTCCGCACCGGCCGGATACTGGAAGTCACGCGGCATGACGCCGACCACCGTGTAGGTCCGCTTGTCCAACCGGATGGGCGAGCCGATGACCGCGGGGTCCCCGCCGAACTGCCGGTGCCACAGTCCCCAGCTCATCACGAGCACGAGCTCCGCCGTGGCGACGTCGTTGTCCGCCGGCCTCAACGTACGCCCGAGCAGTGGCTTGGCCCCGAGCACGTCGAAGAAGCTGTCGGACACGGCCCGCGCGTGCACCCGCACTGGCTCGCCTCGCCCGATCAACTGCTGCGGAAAGTTGATCGACCCCATTGTCGTCACATCCTCGAAGACCGTGCGGCCCTGTTCCCGCCACTCGCGATACTGCGGGTACGACGACTCGGAGGGCGGCTGCTCGCGGCCCGGCGTCTGCGTCCAGATGCTCACGAGCCGATTGACGTCCCGTACGGGCGATGGTTGCAGCAGGATGGCGTCGAGGAAATTGAAGGCGACGGCAGTGGCGCCCATGGCCAACGCCAGCACGCACACCGTGGTGGAGACCGCGACCGGCACGCGTCGCGAGGTCCGAACGAACACGCGAACATCGTCATGTAGTCGCATCGCGCGTCGACTCCTCTGCGCGGGTCACGCCGCATTCTACTGCCGATACGCTGGGCCGGGTGCCTATAACAGATTCACTCGGAACGATGTGAAGGACACCGCTGGCCAACCATATAAGCCTGGCGAGGCATACGCAGAAGAGTCCTACTCAATTGGGATATAGCCTCGAATTCTTGAGCTGGTCAACCTGCGGCGTGAGACATCTGTCGGACCCTTCGGTCGATTCTCGATTTGCAGGAGGCGGCTAGGCGTGTGTAGTGGATACACGGATGTAACGAGGAGGCCTTTCCGCCTTCGCGCAAGGAACACGTCCCGGCAGCTCGCGTCCACCACGGGTGATGGGTGAACACCTGGCTCCCGCCAGACCGTATCCATGTGAAGGCCAGGTCTCTCGGTGTCAATGTTGAGGATGCCGCGGTGCTTAAACTCGAGATCCTCGTCCTGATGGCATTGGCCCTTACAGCGTGCGGTCGGGGCGAGCCGCGGTGGCAAGGCTGCGAGTGGCCCACCGAGACGGCTCGCCCGTTAGACCTGTCGCGTGCAGCTGATCAGGCCCACTTGCGGAGAGACGCAGAGTCGGCGGAGACGATCGCGATCCACTATGCGGATGTGGTGGCGCCGGCGCGGCAAGAGGGATGGGAGGCATACGGACAAACGCGTAACCAGTGCATGGCGTTTCTGTTCGGCACCGTGTCCCGGATTCACGCAGTGGATATCGCGCTCGTCCGAGCGTATGCCACGCGACGCAACGACCCTTTCGATGTCATGGTGCTCGTGTCGTTCGCCGTGGTCTACGCCTTTGGTGCATATGTGCTGGCGGGATTCGTCACGCACCGCTTTGCCGTTGACGAATGGCGCGCCGCCGCTGTCGCTCTGACCATCCTCTCTCTTGGCGCAGCGATGGCCGCACTGATGGCCCTCCACGTCTGGGCGAGCCTCGCCGAGAGTCTTCGCCTCGGTAGCGGCCACTTGAGCTATCGAGCGGAACGCCTACCGTTGCACCAGCAGGGAATCTCGTTGTTCGCCGCTGGCGTCGGACTGTTCTGGCTGATTTCCGTGCTGCGTTATCTCCCGGCAATCCGCCGTCGTCAGCTCCTTTGACGGCGTCTACGACACGCCTAGCACGATTGCCGAGCAGCTCGCTTGGCTGGAAGCGGCTGGGTTCGCCACGACAACGTGTGTCGAGCATGACCTCGCCGTGGTTGTCGGCGATCTCGCCGACCTAAACTATCCGCGTGCTCGCCTCCCACGTCGTCGAATGGCAAGATCGGCGCGAGGCGATTATTCGCTCGGCCCCTGCCGCCAGACTGTACTCCTTTCCAGACGGAATGCCAGGGTTCGGGGCGACCCTCGAAAGAAAAGGGGGCACGCGCGCTGTGGAGCGCGCGTGCGACATGAGAGTTCAGAAAGGACGATTTGCCGCCACCGTGACGTGCCATGGCGGGTGACTAGTCGTCGGAGGCACACTCGCTTTCGTGGCTCGCATGCGCGTCGAGAATGTAATCGCGCAGTCGCTCCTGTGCGGGCATCTCGATGATCGCTGGTCCGCCCGCGAGAGGAGTGTGCGTTCTTGCGTGGTCTCGCTGTCCATCCACCGCGTGAGTATCGGGAACACGTCGCCCCACGATTGCAGGCGAGTGCCCACATGCCGGTGGCGGAGCCCGATCACGTGTCGGAAACCGATGCTGGACTCCAGCGTGTGGGGTGCGGAGAGATCGCCGCGCACAGCGTCCGACAGTGCCGGTCGACACCTGCCACCAGAATCGTCCTCTCCACTACGGTGACGTGTGGTGCCTGTGTGCTTGCCCTTGTGCTCGAGCAGCCCTCGCGCGATCGTAGTTCTGTCGGAACAGCGCGATCACTTCCGCGACCTCGGAGGACGTCCGCATCGGTACGGTTACCCAGCCAGAATCTGGCAGCACGTGATGAGGTCGGGCTCGCCCGGCGGCGACCAGCTCGTCGCGGATACGCCGCGGGAATGGAAGGTCGGCAATGATGCCGTGTAGGTGTCCGAGCTCCCGACGCTCGAGACGGAACTCGACACCGCCCATCCCGTGGTCGTGCACGGTCACGCCCTCCCAGCGCGCTATCTCCTCGATCACTGTCTGCCGCGCCGCACTCGGGGTCATCAAGTCAGGCGAAACCGCCAGCTCTCCGGTGCTTGCAGCCGCGGTGGCGATTGCATCCGCTAGGGTGCTGTTCTTGTGGTCGCTCTGCATTAGGAGCCTCCGTTGATCGCCCGGATTCGCATGCACTCATCGTGCATCTTCAAGTGCACTTGAAGTCAAGCAGGGATCTCGCCAACACTGTCTTCATGGGAAACGTGCTCACGATTGGCGAGCTGGCAAGACGTAGTGGAGTCGCGACGTCGGCGCTGCGCTTTTACGAAGAGCGAGGGCTCATCCGCGCTGAACGAAACACGTCGGGCCACAGGCGCTACGCGCGGGACGTGATTCGACGCGTTGCCTTCATTGTGTTCGCGCAGAAGATTGGGCTCACGCTGGACGAGATCGGGGCAGAGCTCGCCAAGCTGCCGCAGAGCCGTGTGCCGGAGCGCTCCGACTGGTCGAGGTTGTCAAGCTCTTGGACCAAGCGCATCGATGTGCGGATTGCGGAGCTGGAGCGCCTGCGCGCAGGGCTCACGGAATGTATCGGCTGCGGCTGCCTGTCGCTCGATCGATGCGCGCTGGCAAACCCGGCTGATCGCGCCGCGCGGCGCGGCCCCGGTCCTCGCTACTGGATCGAGCCGTCGCGTCGCCTAGCTTCACTGCGACAATGAGACTTGCGGTCAGCCATCTACAGCAATTAAGGGGCGTCTGGTCCCCTACTAACGGGGGCTACTCGATGGTGACCTCGGACGTGATCGCAACGGTTCCTCGTAGTGCGACGGAGATCGCGCACCCTTCCTCGACTTCACGTGCAAGCTCTTGGAGTTGCGCCTGGTCGATGCCTTCGAGCGCCTCGATCACGGTCGCCAAATGCGATGATTGAATTCGAATGCCCTGCGGTCCTTTCTCGGCCGTGATGATGGCCGTGACCGTCACACGCCGTGCCCAACCGCCACGGCGGCCGATCAGAGATCGCAGACCGACTCCGTAGCAGGTCGCGTGCGACGCTGCCAACAGCTCTTCCGGCGTCGTCGTCCCCGCAGGCTCACCGAGCGTGCTCGGAAACGTGGCGGGCACCGCGAAGGCCGCGGAAGCTGCTGTCACGCGTCCACTGCCACTCGTGACGTCACCGTCCCATTCAAGTGTCGCGGGTCTGGAAAATGTAGCCATCAGATATGCACATCCACACCGGCCGCCACCTGCATCGTAGGTGTTGCCGTCCGTTTGTGACAGGAGCGAGCTCGATGATTCATTCGTTGTTCCTCTTCCTCGTTGCGGGTCTGCTTGAAATCGGCGGTGGGTACTTGGTCTGGCGCTGGTGGCGCGAGACGGCCCCGGTCTGGTCTGGCTTCGCCGGCAGCATCGCCCTCGTGTTGTACGGGATCGTGCCCACCTATCAGCCGGCACATTTTGGCCGCGTCTATGCCGCCTGTGGCGGTGTCTTCATTGTCCTTTCGCTGCTATGGGGATGGACGATTGACGGCACTCGACCCGATGTCTTTGACATCGTCGGTGCTGTGCTCTGTTTGATTGGTGTGATGGTGATCATGTACGCCCCTCGTTGAGATTCATGCTGGAGCCCCAGGATTGAGAGACCGCCGGTTCCTCGTCCAGCACGTCGGCTCAACGCAGCCTACGACTTGAAGTGGACTTCATGTCAACAGCGGTCGCGGGCCAGGAGCGCCCGGCGGCTGGCCGGGGGAATCGTCCGGCGTTTGCGCCCGACATCGAACACGCCCATCTGGCGCACGCCGCATCACCGCCGTCGATGCATCGCAGGCAAGCCGTCGCGCGTTTCAGCGGAAATTGCGCCAGGGCAAGCCTGGAGGAGGAGGACGTTATGTAGCGCGTACACATAACTGAAACTTCCTAGCGGAACCCAGCAGGTGCGAGTCCTGGCCCGGTAACGGGTAGCCACCAGCCGGAACCGAGTGTTGCGTGGTCCAGGGGCGACCCTGGCTGCGAAGCGTACACAGGGACTGAGCAGGCCGCGTGATAGAGCCTCGAAAGGAAACTGAGTGCGGAGCCGACGCTGTTTTCTGAGCGGAAGGCTGCATCGGGCGTCCCGCCAGGGCGAGGGATGTCCGGTCCGCCGGGGTCGAAGAGCGGGGCATGCTCGGAAGGGTTCCCCAGGAACCTGGGAGGTCTCGACCTCTCCATCGCGAAGGGCGGGCACGGGGACCCGCCGGAAAGAAATACCCCGGGCCTGACGGGCGTCGCGCCACAGGCGCGTCAGGAGCGAAGAAGGGGCGCACGATGGAACACGGGGGCGCAGGCAACGAAGCGCCCGTGGGAGGCGAGACGTCGGAGCCTCGGCATAGTACTGCCTCAGACCGGCTTGCTGTTAGCTCGACACCCCACATGCTCGACGGTCTGAGGCAGGGCCTCGTTAGCAATCTTCAGCGCTTACTGCAGGCACGGGTTCCCCGATGGATGGGCGCTCGTGCCTTCGAAGTTGGCTTTCGATTCCGCGATGATGACGTCGGTCAGCAACGTGTCCAGGAAGACGGCTCGCTGTGTGACCGAGTTGCCGGTCGTGACCGTGTGATTGAGATGGAGCGTTCCAATCACGAGCGGGATACTGAGCGGCGCAGAGCCGACCGTGATCGGCACGCCGTTGATCGACAAGCCGGCGACAGACGAGGAGCTGGACAGTTGGGGCGTAAGGCCGCCGGGCCCCTCGACGCACTGCGCTGCGGCGTCGGAGTAAATCAGCTCGAGCGCGATGTTGAGACCGAGCGTTGAGATGGTGACCGCGTCAACCCGGGACTGCGCCACACCGATGTCGCCAGGCGCAGGGTCGGCTGACTCGAGATCGTCGGGCGTCTGATCGGTGAGCGCGTCCAGACCCTTGACGTTCACCGCGAGGAGCCCTGCCGACAGCGTCACTTGCGCCAGCGTCCGATGCTCGTCCTGGCACGGAACGTCGAAGGCGTTCGCGAGAACCGGCTGGACCCCCGCCAGGTTGAGCACACTCGCGCGGCAGGAGAACGCACCGTCGCGGTCATCGTCCAGGATCGTGCCCACACCCGTGTCGTCGGTGAGCACGACGTCGATGGCGCTAACGACGTTCAACAGTTTGACCGAGAACTGCTCATCCAGCTCGTCCAACGTGTCGCCCTTGACCGGGACCACCAGGTCCTTGGTCGCGTCGCCTGGGGCGAACGGCACTGGACCCGAGGCGGCGACGTAGTCGTCCTGCGTGGCGGTGCCGTCGGCTGTGGAGAAGTTGATTGTGAGCGGCGCCGTGGCTGGCGCAGAGAGGGCGATAGTAAACGTCGTAGGCGAGCTGCCAGCGTTTCCCTCTTGGACGACGACGTCGTTGATACTCGCCTCGATCGGGTGCCAAGTCTTCGAAATGAACCGCTCCAGCTCCTTCGGTGCGTTTGGTTGAATGAGAACGATGGCTGTAATTACGTCGTGCGAAGCTTGTGTGTTGGTATAGGTGAAGGTCGCGTAACCGTGACCATCGGTCGGCGCGCTGCCGTTCGCTGGGCTTGGGCTGCTCGGGTCCCCATCGACCGTGCTGGGTCCGCCCGTGACGCTGAAATCTACCGTAATGCCGCTCACCGGGTCGCCGAAGTGGTCGCGCACCCTGGCGGACACCTTGTGCGACTCGCCAACGACGTCGGTGCCGCCGGGAGATATCAGGTTGAGAAACTCGGCGCATCCGCCGACCGCCCAGCTCTCCAACCCGGCGCGAATCTGCTCTCTGAGCAGCTCGGCCGCGCTCCCGATGCTGAAATTCGCATCGATGCTGTCCGCGGCATCGATGAATGCGCCAAAGACATACTCCCTTGGAGCCTCGAAGCAGTTTTCCTCGAAGGGGATCTCCACCCATCCGGCAATGGACGTGTACTCGCCGTCGGAAAGAGAATATCCTCCTGCCTTGGCCGCGAACCGGGTCTTGAGCCTGAAACTATCCAGCCGCGCGGCCGTGAGGCCCAGCCCCTGTCCCTCCTGCTCGATGATGTCGAGCAGGAGCCCGACCTGGGGCGGATTGGCGGGGTGATGGATCATGAGGTTGTAGGCCTGGGCGCGAATGTCATCATCCAGGAATCCTGTCGCGACGGCTTCGTACAGCTTCCCGGCGTCGACCAGGGTCAGTCGGTTGTGATTGGCGACGGCGTCCGCACCACACCCGATCGGGTGTTGGTAGAGCGAGTCGTTCATGCCGAGGAGCTGACGAGTGCTATCGATGTCCGCGTCACCGAAGAAGTCTCGAAGGGCCTGGGTCGCGGCATTGTCGGAGACGCGCATCATCAGCTGTAAGACCGTGGCCAAGTCGTCGACCTGAGCCACGGTATTATCCGTGGGACAGTCGTCACCGCCAGGCATATAGTTGCCATCGTCGTCGAACTTCGTCTCGTCGGCCATCCAGGGAACACTCGTTTCCAGGGTGACGTTGCCTTCCTGGACCTGGCGCATCGCGTGGAAATGAATGAGCGCCTTGATGGTGCTCGCCGGCTCGAAGACGTAGCCTTCGTTGACCGCCGCGAGAACGGGGCCCTCCACTTCCTTGAGATAGAGCCCGACCGTTCCACCGGTCGAGTTGTCCGTGAGCAGCTGTAGGACGCGGTCGGTGGGCTCCGCCGCGAGGAGCAGCGAGCCTGCCGCGATCACGAGCCCAACCGCCAACACCCGCAGACACAGGCCTGCGCGTCCGGAACGGCCCCACGCAGATCTCTTGGCAATGCGACTCATGGTCATCGAGGGCTCCTTCGCGGGAGGTCACACTCTTCTTTCGTCTCCCGCTGGCCGAACAGGTTGATGGTCAATCGGCCAGTGTCGATCGCGCCGGGACAGTCGATGGTGGTAAGAGCCGTTCGCGTCGCGCGACCTGTCATGATCGACCGTATCCCGCGCTCGCGTCACTACGTAGGTACGTAGGAATCCCCAGTCGGCGGTACATGCGCGGGACAGTGGGAAATGCGCTCTCCGCCAGGCCCAGGCAGGCCTAGCTCGCGGGCAGGTAACCGACAACGTCGATGAGCACGTGCGTCCGGGTGCCCAATGCCTTCACCGCAATGTCTTCCGAAGGGCTACAGGCGGTACCCGGTGCTCCTGATCTCGAACAGCCCCTCACGATCGCACCATTCGCGACCGATGGCGAGTGGCCGGCCGAGTAGTTGATGACGCTGGTGCTCGGCTCGGGTCTCCCGTTGCCCCACAGCACGAGAGCGCCGTTGGCGGAAAACGATCACTGACACCGCGGTCTGGCTGCCTGACACCCGCGCGGATGACGACATCGTGACAGGTCAGGGTTTCGGCGTCGCGACAGACGAGTGCAGCGCCGACACCAGCGGAGCCACCCAACGGCGGATGTACATCGCTGGCGGCCCCGGCGACGACACGCTCATCGGCGGCCTGGCTACGGACACCTTGTATGGCGGCCTGGGGAATGACACGCTCAACGGCTGCGACGGTGTTGACACGGCGCGATACGACAATGCGGACCCGGAACCAGACGGGGTGACAGGGGTGATCGTCGATCTTGTCGCGGGCACCGCCACCGCGGCGGCGACGGCAACGATACCTTGGAAAACATCGAGTACGCCATAGGCTCGGCGTTCAACGACACCTTCATCGGCGACGAAGGCAACAACACCTTCGAGGGACTCGGCGGCTGTGACAGCATCGACGGCGGCGACGGCACCGCCGATCGCGTTTCCTACAACCAAATGCCCGGCCCCCTAGGCGTGGAGGTTGACCTGCGCTTCCAGAGCGCCATCACGCCCGACTACGACTGCGATCATCCCGAAGCATTCACCAACATCGAAGGCGTCATAGGCTCCCATGCCGACGACACCCTCATCGGCGACGACGGCCCCAACTCGCTCGGAGGCTTGGGCGGGGACGACATCCTTATCGGCCTGGGCGGCGACGACAGCCTCAGCGGTTGGGAGGGCAACGATGCCATCAGCGGAGGGCCCGACGACGACAAAATCTGGCCCGGCGCGGGCGATGACATCGCCTACGGTGGAAGCGAGGTTGACCTCCTGACGTACGCGGACATCGGCGCTGGCGTCGAAGTCAACCTCGCCCTCGAGGCCACAGGCGGAGCTGCCGGCAACGACATCGTGGTCGACTTCGAGAACGTCCAGGGCTCGCAGTTCGACGACACGCTCATTGGCGACGCGTTCGACAACGTGCTGTGGGGCTTGGGCGGCGACGACGCGCTCGACGGCGGCGACGGCGACGACACGCTCGATGGCGGCGACGGCAACGACACCTGTGACCCGGGCACAGGTAACGACCCCGTTCCGCAGAATTGCGAGCCGTAGCCCAGTCGGCCCGCTTGGCCACCGCGCGTCGCGCGCTCGGCGACCTTGGAGAGCTCTGCTGTGGGAGCGTACAAAGTCCATCGTGGCCCAGACAGATAAAGGACAATGAGAAGCCACAGTAGACCTCGGTTCAGCTTGTTCCAGTTGGGCTAGCAACTGTTCGTATGTTCGTATGGGAGCGTCGAGGCGTTTAGTCTTTCGAGCAGTAGTGCAACTATGATGGGGCTCAGGCGCCGACCCGCCGCGCTAGCGTCCAGCTTCCGCATCAGTGTTCTGCTTTTCTGTCTGATCGGTGCCTTCGCAGTCGCCAGCCCCGCTCACGCCCAGCGTCACCCCGCCAGGGTCTACAGCGCCGACAGCCTGCCCGCCGCCAGCGCGGCTGAACGCTTACCGATTCGCACCTACAGCACAACAGACGGTCTCGCGGCCGACCGCGTCTTCCGCATCGTCTCGGACCCGGAAGGCTTTCTCTGGTTCTGCACGGCGAACGGCCTGAGTCGGTTCGATGGCGAGCGGTTCACCACGTACGGACCCGAGACCGGCCTGCCGTACCATGCCATCAACGATCTGCTCATCACGCGGGGCGGGCGGTACCTCCTGGCGAGCGACGGTGGAGGCGTCATTCGGTTCGATGTCTCCGCGCGCGGTCGTTCGGTGGACTTCTCTCGTGTTCGCCCAGCCCAACCGACGGTTGAGGCATGGCGCTTCCGTACGTATCGCGTAGGGCCACACGGTGCAGCCAACCGCGTCAATGTGCTCCACGAGGATCGACAGGGTCGGATCTGGGCCGGCACCGATCGCGGCCTCTTTGTGACCGAGCGGTGGGACGAGCCGTTGCGGTTCACACGCGTTCCGCTCGTCGTGTTCAAAGCGGAATGGTCGGTGCTCGTCCATGCGTTCGCCGAGGAAAGCGACGGGAGCCTCTGGGTTGGCACGTCAGCGGGCCTCGCACGACGGTTCCCGGATGGCCGCATGGTGTGGTACCGATGGCCTAATGACCGGGCCGTGGCGGCGCTGGTCCACGATCCTGTCGGTCGCTTGTGGATTGGCCACAACCACGGTGTAAGTGTGATCGTGCCGAAACCGGTCGCGTCGCTTCACGTCCGCAGCGAGCCGATTCCCACGATTCGGCTCGCGGATCGAGAGATCACGGCGGGCGCTGTCGTGCTTCCGGACGCCCCGGGGGATGCGGTGTCCGGGACGGCTGAATGGCACGGCATTCCGGCGCCGGTCAGGGGGTTGACCATCGCACGCAACGGCCATGTGTGGCTGGCAGGTCCGGAGCGATTACTGGAGTTCGATGGCTCTCGGTTCCAGTCCTATGACATGCCGGTCAGCCGACTCTGGGCAACCCCGCTCCTTGAAGACGCCGATGGCAACATCTGGACGGCGACCTCGGGCAACGGCGCCTTGAGGTTTGCGCAAAGTGGCTTCCTAGCCTTCCCCAACCCAGCTGACGCCGAAGATGGATTCACGAGCGCCTTCGCAGCGCGTGACGGGCAGGTGTGTGCGTTCACGCAGAACGGCGCCCTAAGCTGCTTTGACGGTCGCCGCTTCGTCCGGATCGCGGCGGCGCTCCCGCGGCACGACTACTGGCTCGACACAGTGCTCGCCGTCATACAGGATCGGGATCGTCGATGGTGGGTCGGGACCCGGCGTGGGCTCCATCGGTACCCGCCGGGCATGCGACTTGCCGATCTGCCGCGGACACGGCCGCTGCGGACATACGGGGCGCGCGATGGTTTGGGGAACGACGGCATCATCAGCGTCTACGAGGATGTGCGCGGCGACGTCTGGATGGGGACCACTGCGACGAATCGTCGGGTCTTGGCACGGTGGGAGCGGGCAACGGACCGGCTCGTGATCTACTCGGACGCGGATGGGTTACCTCCATTCAATCGACCGTCGAGCTTCGCCGAGGATCGCACCGGCACGCTGTGGATCGGCTTCCGCGACGGCGGCCTGGTCCGATCCAAGAACGGCCGCTTCCTCCCCTTGCGTGAGCAGGATGGGATTCCGCCGGGGGATTGGGTGTCGGTTCATGTCGATGGCTCCGGCCGACTCTGGGTGGCCACAAATGGCGGAGGGGTTCTCCGGGTAGACCGGCCCGACCGACTTCCTCTCGAGGGTGTGCGGTACACGACTGCGCAAGGTCTGGCGAGCGATCACGTGCTGCGCGTGACGGAGGACATCCGTGGGCGGATCTATCTCGGGACACTCCGAGGATTGAACCGCTTGGATCCCGCAACCGGCCACATCCGGCTGTATACCCGGTCAGATGGCTTGATCTCGAATGAGATCGACCTGAGCGCGTTTCGAGACCGGCGCGGCGCTCTCTGGTTCCACGGCCACGCGGGGCTCTCGCGCTTCGTGCCGGCTCCCGACCGCCCCGCTCGCGCGCCGCAGGTCGCGATCGACGGGGCGGTCGTCGGAGAGCAATCGGTGCTGTTGAGCGCGCTCGGCGAGACGGGCGTGGCGCTCGGGGGGATCCCCGGGGCGGGGGCGGTGCAGATTGATTTCGTGGGGTCGAGCTTTGGCGCCGGCGGGCAGCTTCGCTACCAGTACAAGCTCGAAGGTGCCGACGAGAAGTGGAGCCGACCGACGCTCGACCGAACCGTCCGGTTCGCGCGCCTTGCCGCAGGGCACTACCGATTCCTCGTGCGCGCGGTCAATCCCGAGGGCGTGGTGAGCCCGCGCGCGGCGTCGGTAACCTTCCGTGTGCTGCCGCCCTTCTGGCTGCGCTGGTGGTTCGTGCTGCTGTATGCGCTGACCGCGGGGGCGCTGGCTGTGGTCGTTCACCGCTATCGTGTGTCGCGCCTCGTCGAGCTCGAGCGCGTCCGCGTGCGCATCGCGACGGATCTACACGACGACATCGGCTCGAACCTTTCCAAGATCGCCTTACTGAGCGGCGTCACGGCGCAGCAGGTCGCGCAGGCGTCCCCCGGCGTCGCCCAGCAGTTGTCGTCCATCGCCGACATCTCTCAGGAATCCGTCGATTCGATGAGCGACATCGTGTGGGCGGTCGATCCCACCAAGGACCGGCTGCACGATCTCGCACTGCGGATGCGGCGCTTCGCCAGCGACGTGTTCACCGCGCGCGATATTCGGCTTCGCTTCTCCGCGCCCGCGGCAGATGACGACCTCCCGCTCGGCACCGATGTCCGGCGCGAGGTCTTCCTCATCTTCAAAGAAGCGGTCAACAACATCGTCCGACACGCTGGGGCCACGACGGCCGAGATTGATCTCAGCGTCGACGCAGGCACTCTTGCGTTGGTGATTCGAGACGACGGCAAGGGGTTTTGTTCCGGACCGGAGACGGGAGACGGAAACGGCTTGGTGAGCATGGCGCGCCGGGCTCGGGCACTCGGTGGCAAGCTCGACGTCGTTTCCTCTCCTCGCGACGGTACGCGTATCACGCTCATCATTCCGACCCGACGACCCCGCCGGCGTGGCGACGCGCCCAAAGCTCGCCCGGACGAGAAGCCTGAGGGGAAGGTCCACCTCCTCTCCGGCGCCCGACCTTTCGGTCGAACACTCAGATCCAAGGCGGACGGAATGTAGGCCAACCTTCCGTCTTCACGCTTCGCGTTTCGGCGAGACTCGCGCGTCCTCAGGGTGAGGCGTGTGCCGTGGGAGAACGCGCCTGGCACGACTCCGTCGAAGACTCACCGATGTGGCACAACTCCCGTGCCAGACTCGTTTCAAACCAAGTCGTCGGCGATGGCACCATGTCGCTGACATATCTGTTCAGTCGCATACGTTCCTCCTCTCCCGTAACGATACGTGTCACTACGTTGCGACGGGGTCGGCGACGTCACGGCGCTGGGAGAACCGAAACCTGGAGGCTGGCGGCCGTGATGACGACCTCATGGTTCAGGGTTCCGCACCTTACTTCGAGGTCCCAGATGCCGCTCGGTACGACACGCGCACCTTGCAGGGGAAGCGTGAACCTCAGGCCGGCGTCCCACAGGCGTGAATCATTGAGACCCGTGAACACTGCGTGCGACGCCGGTGTCAACACTCCCCAGACAGGCGAGTCGACCCGTCGGTGCTCGAGTATGCAGGTGAGGCTCACCGATGTGGCCTCGGAGGATGGCGCATCGGCCCGCGCTACGACGGTCGCCGTGGCCACGATCTGGGTGCCGTCAGCGACAGTCAGCATCTCGCCGGTGGCCGACAGAGAGATGGGAACGCACTCTCCCCCGCTAGGGCAGAGGACGGAGGCTCCCGATTCGGTCGTGCGCGATTCAATCGGCCCCGTGAACCCTCCCGGAGGACCAGGTGGACCGGCGGGACCTGGCTGGCCCTCCTGGTTCCAGACATAGCGGGTCTCCCACGGCCGGCAGGCCTCTGTGGCGTCGACGATTCGCATGGCCAGCGTGGAGGCGCATGCGTGGATCTCGTCACTCTGCGCAGCAACCGTGCGGGCATACCCACAGACACACGCGACTGCCGCCGTCCCTACAACAGCGACCCGGCTTATTCCGCGAAGTCTTCTCATCGTCGTTCCCTCACCTCCTACGGTGCCACCCGCCTGATGCTCTCGCATGTCAAGGTCACGGTCTCGATCAAGGCGACGGAGGGCCCCGCTTGGAGCTCGCCAACTTCGATCTTCGAGGGCCAAGCGTTCTCGAAGTGGAACCGCAGAATCGGTGTCCCTGCACGGTCGTGGAGGACAACCGCTCCATTCTTGCCTCGAGGCACGCCGATGCGATCTGTGCCGCTTTCATACCAGTCCCACAACTCGGTATCGCTTGTCAGGCCTCGTCGCAGAACGATGTTGCTAAAGACGTTAGGCTGCACGAGCCGGAGCCCGGTTAAGGGGTTCACATGCTGCGTAGTCGACGAGATCTCGGCAAGCTCAGAAAAGGACGCGATCTCGACCTCGTCAATCACGAGGGAAACCCGAGCGGCCGTCGGCGCCTGCGCGCGGACGTGCGGGACGGTGAGGAGCACCATGGCAGCGGCCACGAGCATCCACAACGCGGCGCGCGAGATCCGTGCCAACCGACGTGCAAGCTGCGGTGTGCCGATAGACATCAGGGGAGAAGCCACAACGAGGTCCTTTCGTTGCGCGGGTGGTGTCATTGCGCTGAGCTCGATGTCCAACTGCACTTGGCGCAAAGTCTCTTGCGAACAGCTCCACCGAGAGAGCTGGCTAATATGGGCAGAGGGCTTATGAGGAGCGCCAGTGTCGAAAAGATGGCGACGGCAACCATGCCACCCATCGAGCTCGATGGATGCTCCAACTCGCCGACAACGTACGACACAGCAACAACTACCAACGGCTGAACGCCTATAACTACAGCGCCCCAGCGCCAGGCGTTGTGAGGGTGCAGATAGCCGCAGAGACCAGAGCCAGACAGGACGAGCACCAACCACGCCAGCTGTCCGGCCCATTCAGGCACGATGCCCGCGTAGCGACCACCGAGCATAAGGAAAAGAACACAGAAGCTGCCTACTGTCGCCGCCAAAGCGTAGACGCGTAGTGGTTTCATCATCTACCTAGGCCCACAAACGGCGACGCGTCAGCCGCAGCGCTCTCGATTCGCCGGCGCCGTGGGCTGCATCCCATGTAACAAGTCCACACGAAGATTGTGCGGGTGTCACTACGCAGGTACGTAGGAATCGCGTGACTCGCCTGCTGAATGTGGCGGGTGGTGGTTCACACGCGCAGCTCGTGCAAGCGAGCGATTCCTACGCACCGCATGGAGCGCGAGTTGTGGTGCGGCAACGCGAGTGGTAGGCTTCAGCATCCCTGCTGTCCCACCCCGGGGCACACGATCGGCATCCCTGGCCACACGACGAAGGACAAGGAGAACCGCCGCATTCCGTTCGACCCAAGCGGCCGCCTGGCGGCAGCATTCTCCGGGACAGGTGCCCGGTCACCGCCTCGATGACGTGCTCGGGCTCGCCGGCCTGAAGCAGGTCCGTGACCACCGTGTCGCAGATCATGGAACCGGAAGCCGGGCAGGCGGTGGGCAATGCGGCGGTGGTGCTGAGGGCGTCTGATAACGGACGTTCGGTCAACTTCCGCCAAAACCCCGACCCGTCGAAAACCCCACCCCCGTCGAAAACCCCGCTAATACCGCCTCATAGCTTGGTACTTAAGCCGTGACACCGACGTAATCGAGCCCGAAGCGCATGCGGCCACGGACGCGGTCGCGTTGGGGATGCGCTCGAGCCGCGTTGTCGCAGAGATACCGCAGGGTGTCGTGCACGATGGCCTCGAGATGCCGAAACCCGGTCAGGGCCGAGCGCACGAGCCGGGGGAGGATGTGGGCCCCACACATGGCCACAATGCGCGTGGAGATGGGAATGGTCGTGCGGCTCCGCTGCGCGACGTGGGCGAGGGAGCGCTTCAACGCAGCTGCACAGAGGCTGGCCCAGATGAGGCCCTCAACGATCGCCGGATTGGCGCTGGTGAAAGCGTGCAGATTGGCGTAGGACTTCCATTCTTTGAAGACCAGTTCGATCTGCCACCGCAACCGATACAGCTCGGTGACGTGGCGCGCCGTCAGGATCCCTCGGGAGACGTTGGTCACCAGGATCGTGTAGGTCCGCTCGGACCGCGTCCAGATCAACACCAGCCGCAGGCGCAGGGTCTGATCGCCGGGGCGGTCCCACTCGACGTCGAGGTCAAGCCGACGCCGGGGCAGGAGGCGCAGTACGTCCTGCAGGCACCGTCCGGCGAAGCGGGCCAGGGCCCCGTGGGGCCCGCGCGCGGTGCGAATCCGGGGATTGAGATCGGTCGTGCCCCGCATCAG
>WHTT01000045.1:51165-51581 GCA_009377605.1 Luteitalea sp. | reverse complement strand
CGACTCGCCTATACGCTTGGTCTCTTGGTGTTTCTCGTGATCGGCTACTGCCTTCAAGCCACAATCTGGCAGCGCGGTTGGATGCTAGACGAAGTAATGTGGCAACACTGGATGGTCAAGCCCGTGTGCCTGATCATCGTCTGTTTCCCAGTCACAGCGGTGGCAATCTGGCTCGGGAGCATGAGCGTGAACGCGACCAAAGACAGGCGACATGCTCGCGCGCTGGGGTTGCTCGGAGCGTTGCCTTCTGGCTTGCTCTACCTTGTGACAACGGCAGTACTCAACTGATAGGCTGCGTCGGGCCAGTTGAGGCACAGCGCGAGTGCTCCACTTGATGCCCGAGGGCCATGCGTTCCAAACGGTGTAAACGTTCCCGAGGTGCTCAGGAACCGCGACCGTTGTGGAGCGACCTAATG
>WHTT01000045.1:288-51155 GCA_009377605.1 Luteitalea sp. | reverse complement strand
CCTAATGACCTGTCTCGACTCAGCCGCGAGACTCATCGCCAAGACCTTCCGCGCGCCGTCGTTCGATTCGGGCCAGCCGACAATCGCGGCGTGACGGGGTGGAGGCTCATCCGGGACAGCGTCTAGCACGAATCCGTTGACCCTCGCTGCCCTCACATCGGTCAACTGGAAGTCCGCGCGCCCGAAGATCGTGCGACCACTTGGGATTCCAGCCAGCGCATCTCCCAGGCTCCACACATCGGCCGTTGAAAGGTCGCGGATCCGCGCAATAGAGAGATTGTTGTCCACCGGCTTCGGCCTGAACGCACGCCAGTGCACGTGTGCCGTCTGCGGCCTCAGGTGGTCTTGGTCGGTGACATAACGCGTAAGCGGCTCCGTCTCCGAAATGACTACTGAGACCGCCGCTTGCACAGGTTGGAGGGCTTCCGCCGAGCGATGGCTAACGGAGAATCGGTTCCGACAGGATCGACGAAGGGTAGAGCCGCCGGAAAAGATACGCCACAGTCTCCGGAATCTGTCCAGCAAGGGGCACTCTCCCGTACAGCGGCTCATGCCCGATCAGGGCGGCGAACCCCACGTATTGGGTGTCGTCGACGGTAAGGGTCAGGACGCGTCGGCTTCCTTCATCCCAGTCAAGGCCGATCTGATTCTCGGATTCAACCACGATTTCCGGAAGCGGAATTTCCGGGGGGAGAATCGCGAGTAAGTCGATCATCTGGCCGAACGGCTCGATGCCGACCAGAGTGCGCTCGACTTCTCTGCCCTTTTGGAGAGCGTAGCCGATCCTTTCCAGCATCTCAGCTCTCCGGGTAGCTCTTGGAGGCGCCATGGCTATCCGAATGGATTCGCGCAGCTCCGTTCCTACCGAACCGACTGCATGATCCTGGGCAGGCGAGTACAGTCCCATCGCGGACCCTGAAATGGCGATACTCATATATAGAGATTAACAGCTTCTTGCGTCAGCAGGGAGAAGAACACGCGGTTCTTCAGAGCTCTCAGAATCTCAAGCATGCCTCGCAGGCTTTGCGCATTCGGATCCAATTCTTTTGCAAAAAACGCATCAACATCGATGACGATTGGGACAGGGAACTTCCCGGTCGTGTCGAGCTTCTGAGTGACCACTACATTGGCATCTGTTTCATCGTGGGCGACGACTCGACTGAGGAAGCTACTCAGTCTCTGCGGCGCTCCTTCTGGGAGCTCTGGAGCGGCGGTCAGGAATCTATCGAGCTGCTCTCCGTCCCTGAGCGGCAGGTCCAGGCGGTTCAGATATCGCAGCGCCAGTCTCGTCACGGCCGCCGGGCGCACGATGTGTGCAAAACGCGTCCAAAGACGCAGCGCTTCATCCAGAAGGGTCTCGCCGCCGATGTAAGCGCCTACGTTATTGAACGTGAATCCGTCGACGCGGAACTGCACGATGCGATTTCCGTCGGTGCTGGTCAGCCAGACACCCTGAAAGCCGAGATCGCGCGCAACAGGTGGCAGCAGGTTGCCGGCTTCGACGCGGAACTCTGCTTGAAACCCCTTCTTCTCGTCCACTTTTGGGAAGGAGTCGCTCAGCTCGGCGCGCAGAGGCTGCAGCCGCTCAAGATGGATAGCCTGGTCCGCAATGATTCGGAAGTCGACCAAAGCCTCGGTGATCGGGGGTCTCGCCAGTTGCTGCGGAGCTACCATCGTGCCGACAATTGTATCCGAGCGGGACTCGCGTCCCGCTCACACCAGACGGACCGTGGCGCAGACGTCGTCTACTCTTCGCGCAGCCCGTCCATCGGATCCACGGCCGCCGCGCGGCGGGCGGGGATCCAGCAGGCCAAAAGCGCGCTCGCGCCAAGGATGAGTGCTGCGGCGGCGAAGGCGACCGGATCGAGCGGGCTGACTTCGAAGAGGAGGCTCGCGAGCAGCCAGGTCAACGCGACGGACACGACCAGTCCTATCACGATGCCGGAGACCGTGAGCGCGGCGCCGTCGCGAAGGACGAGCCGTCGCACGTCGACCCTGCGTGCGCCGAGCGCCATGCGCACGCCGAGCTCCCGCCTTCGCTGCCTGACCGAGTAGGAAAGCACGCCGAAAAGGCCGAGGGCAGCGAGTGCCAGCGCCGCCGCGGCGAAGCTGGCGAGCACGACGGTCGTAAAGCGTCGCTGGGCCGTGCCGCGGCCCACGGACGCGGCTAGGCTCGCCGGTTGATACAGCACAAGCCGCGGATCGAGCGCGGCGAGCTCGCGCCGAGCGGCCGGGACGAGCGTCTCTGGCGCCACCGCGGCGGCCACCGTGTACGTCAGAGCCCAGTTCCGGTTGGCGGCGACGGCGAACTGCCGGTGCGGATGAAACACGTCGCGCGTAACCGTTCCTTCGGGGTCAATCGCCACGTCGCCAACGACGCCGATGACCTCCGCCTGGGTATCGTCGATGGCGATCAGGATACGCTGCCCGACGGGATCCGTTTCCGGAAACAGGCGCTCAGCGAGTGCCCGGCTGACCACGATCCGTTGGGGCGCATCGGCATCGTCGCGAGCGTCGAAGGTTCGCCCCTGCAGGACGGGGATGGAGAGCGCCCCGAAGTAGTCGCCCGCAACCACGCGGTTCTGAGCTCCCGTCGACTCGTCTTCCGTGCCGGCGCGCGGACCGGTAACTGCCTGCGCGCCCCAGTCGTGGTAGTAACCTGTCGCAGGCAGCTTCGAAACGGCGCCCACTTTCTGGACGCCAGGCAAACGCCCGAGACGGCGGACCAACTCCTCGTGGAAGCGCGCACGATTCTCGGGGTCGTAGCGCGCCGCCGGCAGGTGCACCTCAAAGGTCAGGACATCGTCCGTCCGAACGCCAAGCCGGGAGCTTTCCGCAACGTGCGGGCGGCGTAGCGAAGATCGGTCGAGAGGTCTTCCAACCAAGGCAGCCCGCGCTGGTCGCGCAGAGCGTCCATCGCCTGCGGGATGCTGCCGGCCCGCCGCCGGGCCGCCCGTCGTGCATCGTCGGGCGAGCCGCCGCGCCGCCGCGCCGCCGCCGTGGTGAGCTCCATATGGAGCTGTAGCTCCTCTTTGAGGTCACGATCTCTGCGGCGCCGGGAAAGCGTGCCCCAGATTCGACTCGCCCATTCACGGAGCATCCACATCGATCCCCCCGCACTATTCCTGACCGCGCAGAAGCGCCTGCATGATGGCAGCCATGCGATCCCACTGGGCCTTCTCGGTCGTGAGCTGCCGTCGGCCCGCCGCCGTGAGCTCATAGAACCGCGCCTTCCGGTTGTTCTCCGTGACGCCCCACTTCGCGCGCACGAAGCCGCGTTGCTCCAGGCGCATGAGCCCGGGATAAAGCGTGCCCATATTCAGCTGCAGGGCGCCGCGGGAGACCTGCTCCAGGCGTGCCGCAATCGTATAGCCGTGCAGCGGCCCGAGCGTGTCGAGTGTCTGCAGGATCATGAGATCGAGCGTGCCCTGCAGGACGTCGGTCTTGGTGCGTTCTTTATTAGGCATCCGAACGAACTATATACACGATTCTATTAGAGTGTCAAATAGATATAGCTCTTCCGCGATCTGACCACAGTCCGCAGCGAGGGGGCTCGCTGCCCGGCGCGCTCGGCGAGCGCGCCCTACCATCTTGGCCTCTCGCACGCGTGGCCTGCGCGCTACGTACGGAGCAGGTAGCACGTAGCGAGGGGCCTGAATGAACCTTATTGCTTTAGTCGGGGGTCTTCATCGACCAGTGGTGGAACGGTGAGGCGAGCGGGACTCCAGATCCCAATTGGGCGGTCTCGATGACGGCCTGCCAGGCTCGCAGCGCCCAGGAGGTGTCGTCGTCCCAATAGAAGTAGCGCACCTGTCCCGTGACGCGGCCGTTGGTGCACAAGCACCAACGACAGTGAGCCTTCCGCACCTCTCCGCCTCGATCGTCGTCGGCGGTCTCGTAAACATCCTCGACCCAGGCGTAGCGCAAGTCCCCCCGCGTCCCCGTCTCGGGACCGCGAATGAGCTCAGCCCACCGTCGGCCATCACCGCCATCAGGAACCCCTCGACGGTCTGGTGCTCAGGGAGCCCCGTGGGCCAGCAGGCAACATCGAGCTGGATTGAGTCGGCCGCATCCTTGACGATGATCGCTCCAATCTCCCGGTCAGGCTGGCGCTGCACTTCCCAGTCCGCCGGCAGCCCAACCTCGAAGGCCCCGCGGTCGAGTATTAGATAGCGCGTGATGTCGGTTTCCGAGGCCATTGACTCGCCTCATCCCTGATCCCACTCGACGGAGTCGCCAACGCTGATCTTGCCATCGTCCAGGACCTCGGCAAACACGCCGCCGCGCCAGCTCGGTTGGAGCGCCGCACGGAGCCCTGGATGCGCCTGTTCCATGCGCTCACAGGGACGCGTCTCGCCGTGGACGAGGAGACGGCAGGATCCGACGCGCAGGATCCGGCCACGGGAGCTCTCGAGATCCACGCCGGAGACGAAGAGATTCGCGCGGCGCATTGCCGGGCCGACGGCGTGTCCAAGCTGTTCAACGACCGTCTCCCACGCTGCCTGCGAGAGGATGGTCACTTGCCGCTTGCCACCCTGGTTGGCGTTGCCAACGATGCCGCGGCCCGCGATGAGGCGGCAGCTCGTCGCGGAATCCATCGGGCCGAGGCGGACACGCTTGATCCAGATGTGCTCGAGCGAAGGCATCGCAAGGAATCGGTGATCGGAAGAAATCTTGCGCTGAGCGAGGGACTCGAGCCCCTCTGCTACGTGCTGAAGCTGTCGGCAGGTCTATAGGCCTGCGCTACGTGCCATGGATGACGACCTGCCACGGATCGAGAAGCGGCACACCCAGATCCTCGACGTCGCTCGTGTTGCGCGTCACCAGCGTGCAATCATGCACGAGCGCCGTGGCAGCGATCAACGTCTCAATCACGGGACGACTTCGATCAGCCGAGAGCTCTCCCCATCGCCGCGCCGCCGGCGCGTCGATCGGGAGAATGCGGTCCGCAAACGTCAATTCGAGACCGTCGACCCAGTTGCCAATCTGAGCGGCCGCGTCAGGATCGGTGCGGCGCTTCATGTCGACACCTTTGCGGAGCTCGCCCACTGTCAGCGCGCTGATGAACAGACTCGATGCCTCGGCTGCCGCAAGAAACGCCATCACACGCTCATTCGCGCGGCGCTTGCGCGTCTCGGACAAGACCATCGTGTCCAGCAAATAGCGGCCACGCCCGTTCAGAGCACGATCTTGCGACCCATATCGCGGTCGCGCTCGGTCGCGAAGTCGTCCACCTTGGGACCGCCGAGCAGATATGCGTTGAAGTCCGGCTTGTGCGCCACCAGCGCCCGATAGTCTTCGATCGAGAGCATCACCACTCGCGCCGCTCCATGTCGCGTGATCGTCTGCGGCCCTTCCTTGGACGCCCGCTCCATCACCTCGCCGAACCGAGCCTTCGCCTCGTGCACCTGCCATTGTGCCATGCTCCTATTCGTGACCATAATGACCATAAGTTAGTTCATATTGGTCATAATTGCAACCTCCGCGGATCTTCCTCACGCCTTCGGATGTGCCTTGCGATACACCTCCATCAACCGCGCGAGATCGACGTGGGTATAGCGCTGCGTGGTGGAGAGCCGCACGTGGCCGAGCAGCTCCTGAATCACGCGGAGATCTGCGCCGGCCTCTAGGAGATGCGTGGCAAACGAATGCCGGAGCGCGTGAGGACTGATCCCAAACCGGGAGCTGCACAGGGCGACATACCGCGCGACGATCCGGTGCACGCTGCGCGGGCCGAGCCGCTCGCCGCGGTAGTTCAGAAAGAGGGGCTCCTCCGCTCGCAGACCGCGCGCGCGCCATCGTCGTCCGGCGGACCACAGGTCGCGGCGCGGCGGCAGGCCGCGCGACACACGCGCCGATTCGCGATCGGCTGTCCGCGCACGTGCCGTTGAGGCAGCTTCGCTCATGAGAATGCGCTCCCGCTCGCGCAGCCAGTGGCCGAGCGCCGCCGCCGCGGTCGCGTGGAACGGCACGAGTCGTTCCTTCCGCCCCTTTCCCATGACCCGCAGCATCCGGCCCCCGAGATTGACGTCGTCGAGGTCGAGGCCGACCAGCTCGCTGAGTCGGAGGCCCGACGCGTAGAAGAGCTCGAGCATGGCGCGGTCCCGACAGCCGAGCGGGGTTGAGGCATCGGGCGTCGAGAGCAGCGCCTCCATCTCGTCGACCGCCAGATGGGCGGGAAGCTTCTGCTCGAGGATGGGGCTGGTGACGAGCGTCCCCGGATTGCCGTCAAAGGCGCCTTCGCGCCGGAGATGGCGGACGAAGCTCCGGATCGCCGACGCCTTGCGAGCCGCCGATGCGCGGGTGTTGCCTCGAGCGTGCAACTCGGCAAGGAACCCGCGAATGGTCGTGTGATCGATGATGCCGGGAAGGACCTTGCCTGGCTTGGAACCGGTCGCTATCGCGAGATACGACGTGAATTGACGCAGGTCACTCTCGTAATTGCGAAGCGTATGTGGAGATGCGTGCCGGTTCAGGGCGAGGAACTCGACGAATGCCTTGACGTGTTCCTGCAGCGTCTCAGGCGATCGAGGAGTGTGGACGCCCATGGTGTCGGCTGCAGGCCCTGGGTGCGCTGTGCGCGCGACGTCACTCGTCCGCCGAAGCGCGAAGACGGAAGGTCTAGACGTGCGCGACGCTCACCGGCTCCATCCATGACGCAAGATCGCTCAGCGCACGCTCGGCCAGGGCGAGCTTCTTGGCCTGGCGGCCACGCAGTTTCCGATCCAGCGGAGCGATAATCCCGAACGTGATGTTCGTGGGTTGATAGCGCGAAGCGTCGGCGTGTGACACGTAATAGCCGAGCGCGCCGATCGCCGTCGTTCGGGGCGGTGCCAGCGGATCGTCCCCTTGCGCGAGGCGCGCGGCATTGATCCCAGCAATCAGGCCGGATGCGGCCGATTCCACGTACCCTTCGACACCGGAGACCTGTCCCGCGAACAAGAGGTCTGCGCGCGCGTCTGTTTGCCATGTCTCGCGCAGCACGGTTGGCGCGTTGATGTACGTGTTGCGGTGCACCATGCCAAAGCGCACGAACTCCGCCTCCTCGAGCCCTGGAATCAGCCGCAGCACACGCGCTTGCTCGCCCCACTTGAGCTGCGTTTGGAAGCCAACGAGGCTGTAGTGATCGCCGGCCAGGTTGTCCTGGCGGAGTTGCACCACGGCGTAGGGCTGTGCCTCCGTGCGTGGGTCGACCAGGCCAACGGGCTTCATCGGGCCGAATCGCAGGGTATGGTAGCCGCGATGCGCCATCACCTCGATTGGGAGACAGCCCTCGAAGAAGCGTTCCTTGTCGAAGTCGTGCACCGTGGCAGACTCCGCGTGGATCAGCGCGTCATAGAAGCGGGCGTATTCCTCCGCATCCAGCGGACAGTTCAGGTAATCACCGTCGGCCGCTTCGACGCTACAGGCGCGCGCTGTTTCTTCGCCCGCCTTTGGCGCGGCCGAAGCCGCGCCTTCGGCGAGGCGAAGGCCCGCGCTACGTACTGGTGAATCAGGAGAGTCTCGTCCCCAGCGAGACGCGCGGAACACCTTGTCGTTGCGGATCGTGTCGGCCAAGACAATCGGGCTGATCGCGTCGTAGAAATAGAGGTGATCAGCGCCAACGAAGGTGCGTATCGCCTCGGACAGCGAGTCCGACGTGAGTGGACCAGTCGCGAGGATGACCGGCGACCCGTCACGCGGCTCAGGAATCCCGGCGCACTCAGATCGCTCGATCGCGATGCCAGGATGGCTCGTGACCGCTTCCGTCACGGCGCGCGAGAACCGCTCACGGTCCACGGCGAGAGCGGCGCCGGCGGGTACGCGGCTGGCATCGGCGCAGCGCATGATGAGCGAGCCGAGCCGTCGCATCTCCTCTTTCAACAGGCCGACGGCGTTGTCCAGCTTGTCGCCGCGGAACGAGTTGCTGCACACGAGCTCGGCAAGCTCGCCCGTCTTGTGAACGCGGGTCGGCCTCGCAGGGCGCATCTCGTACAACGTGACCGGCACACCGCGCGATGCCGCCTGCCACGCCGCTTCGCATCCCGCCAAACCGCCCCCGACAATGCGAATCATCGACTGGTCCTTGGTTCTTGGTTCTTGGTCCTTGGTCCGCTGTGCTCAGTGCCTGGCTCCTGCTGTTCTGATTCCGGATTCGCGCAATCGCCCCGCCATCCCGACAGAGACCCCTATCGTCCGCCGACGCACCAGGAACCAAGGACTAAGAACCAAGGACTAAGAACCGTTCTACGCGCTCTTCCGTTTTTTCGAGGCGCCGCGCGCCGTGGTGCGTCGCGCCATGCGCGTGCGCGATGGCCCGCTCGCGGCGCGCGCCGCGAGCAGCGCAACGGCCTCGTCCAGCGTCGTCGTCTGCGGATCCGCGCCCTTGGGAAGCGAGGCGTTGACGGCGCCATCGCTGACGTATGGACCATAGCGGCCGGCGAGCATTTGAATCGTCGCGCCACTCTCCGGATGCGAGCCCACCTCACGCAGCACCGTCTTGGCCGCCTGCCGCCGACGACCTCGCTTCTCTCGCTCGAAGAGCTCCAGCGCGTGCGCCAGATCGATCGCGAACACGTCGTCACCCGGATCGAGTGAGCGGAAGTCGCTGCCGTGCTTCACGTACGGTCCAAACCGTCCCCACCCGGCGACAATCAACTCGCCATCAGCGGGATGCGGCCCCAGCTCGCGAGGCAGTGAGAGGAGCTTCAGCGCCTCCTCGCGGGTGAGCGTGTCCGGGGTCATGCCCGGCAGCAGCGACGTCCGCTTTGGCTTTGGCGCCTTCGATCCTTTCTCCGGCGCCTCACCCAATTGGACATACGCACCAAAGCGGCCGCTCATCACGTAAATGGGCAGGTCAGTCGACGGCTCGGTCCCGAGCTGACGCGGCCCCTGCGCTCGCTCCTTGACCAAGGCGAGCGCCTTCTCCACGCCGTAGTCTGCTGGCTCGACATCGTCCGGGATCGAGGCTGTCCGGCCGGGGCCACCCTCACCGAGCTGCACAAATGGGCCGTACCGGCCGATGCGCACCCGCACCGCCTCGCCACTCTCGGGATCGACGCCCAAATCGACGGCCGGATAGCTGATGCTGTCGTCATCCTGCACGCGCTGTTCGAGGCCTCGATGCTTGCCGTCCCCACGATAGAAGGCACGGACGAACTCGAGCCAGTCGCGCTGACCATTCGAGATCTGGTCGAGGTCCTCCTCCATCTCGGCGGTGAATCCAACGTCGACGTAGTCGTCGAAGTGTCGCTTGAGGAGCTGCGTCACCGCGAATGCCGTGAAGCTCGGCACCAGCGCCTTGTGCTGCCGAAAGACGTAGCCGCGCCGAATGATCGTGTCGATCGTCGGCGCGTAGGTCGAAGGACGGCCGATCCCTTCCTCCTCCAACCGCTTGACCAGGGAAGCTTCGGTGTAGCGCGCGGGCGGCTGCGTCTCATGGCTGCGCGCCTCCAGCGCACCGAGCTCGAGCCCGCCTCGATCCTGCCCAGCCCGTTCAACGAGATCACCCACGCGACAGGTCGGCAACAACGTTTCGCGGTCGCCGAGCTCCGCTGCCGGATCGTCGCTGCCCTCGACGTAGGCGCGTAGGAAGCCCGCAAACTCGATCGCCTTGCCGCTCGAGGAGAACACGCTCGGAACGCCACGATCATCCTGCGCCGTGATCTCCAGCGTCGTGCGCACGAGCCGCGCGTCGGCCATTTGAGACGCCACCGCGCGCTGCCAGACCAGCTCGTACACGCGCGCCGCGTCCCCGTCCATATCTCCCACGACCTGCTGCGGAAGGCGCGTGAAGTCGGTTGGACGGATCGCCTCGTGCGCTTCTTGGGCATTCCGTACGCGCGTCTGATATTGCCGCGGCTTGTCGTAATACGCGTCACCGTACCGGTCGCGAATGGCGCGTGCCGCCTCGCGCAGCGCTTTCTCGCTGAGGGTCGTCGAGTCCGTGCGGTGATACGAGATGACTCCTTCGTCGTGCAATCGCTGGGCCGCCGACATCGTCCGGTCGGCGGAGAACCCGAGCTTCCTATTCGCTTCTTGCTGCAACGTCGAGGTTGTGAAGGGAGGCGCGGGTCGCTGAATCGCCGGCTTCGCGTCGACGGCCGTGACACGCCACGGCAGCCCGCTCTCGAGCCGTTCCTTGAGCTGACGCGCCTCGGCCTCATCGAGCCGCTGCACGTCGCTCGACGTCAAGGTCCCTGACGCGTCGAAGTCCCGACCGGTCGCGACACGGCGGTCGCCGATCCGCCCGAGCGTTGCCGTAAACCGACGGCCTTCGCCCGAAAGGTCCGCCTCGAGATTCCAATACGACGCCCTCTGAAACGCGCGCCGCTCTTCTTCGCGCTCCACGATGAGGCGGACGGCGATGCTCTGGACACGACCGGCACTGAGGCCAGTCTGCACTTTCTTCCACAACACTGGCGACAGCGTGTAACCAAAGAGACGATCGAGGATTCGACGGCTCTCTTGTGCGCGCACCAGGTGCTCGTCGACACCGTGCGCCTTCTCGAGCGCTTCCCGCACGGCCTCTTCGGTAATCTCGTGAAAGACAATGCGGCGAACCGGCACGCGCGGCTTCAAGATTTCCCTGAGGTGCCAACTGATCGACTCGCCCTCGCGGTCCGGGTCGGTCGCCAAGATGACCTCGGACGCATCCTTCAGTGCACTCTTCAGCTCCTGGATGCGCTTCCGCTTGTCAGGCGAGATGACGTAGTAAGGAGTGAAATCACCATCGACGTCCACGGCCAGACGACCCCAGGGCTTCTTCTTGATGGCGGCCGGCACATCGCTGGCGCGCTCCGGCAGATCTCGCACGTGGCCGTAGCTGGCCTCGATGCGGTACTGATCGCCGAGAAATCGACGCAGTGTGCGTGCCTTCGCGGGCGACTCAACGATGACGAGCGGTTTTGCCATGACCCTCCACTACCAGCATCTCTACGTTAGCACGGGGCTCCGGAGCAACAACGTGACAAGGTGACGGGGTGACAAGGTGACAAGGGTGAATGCGGTTGCCCGAACGTACGTGGGCGTGGCGTTCAACCCGCGCTTCCCAAATCACCCCCTCACCCAGTCACCCCCTCACCCTGTCACCCGGCGCGTGAACCGGCCGGCGCTGCGAGAGACGACGCCGTCGAGCTCCAGCGCGAGGAGTCGTTCGAGCACCGCCGCGCTCTCACGGCCGGTGCGCGCAACGAGCGCATCGACGTCGCACGCGTCGCCCGGTGTCATGACGGCGAGCAACCAGTCGCTCGCCGTGCGCGCCATCGAGCCGCCACCGCGGGCCTGTGAGCGCCAACCGATTTCGTCCAACACGTCATCGACGCTCTCGACCAACCGTGCGCCATCACGGAGGAGCGCATGGGCGCCCCGGTTGTGCTCAGCGAGCACGTTGCCCGGCACCGCCAAGACATCGCGTCCCTGTTCGAGCGCGAGGCGTGCCGTAATCAGCGACCCGCTCCGATTCGACGCCTCGACCACGACAACGGCAAGCGCCAGACCGCTGAGGATGCGGTTTCGGAGGGGAAAGTGATGCGCCCGCGGCGGCGTGCCCGGCGGGAGCTCGCTGACCAGAGCGCCGGTCCGCACGATCCGCTGGGCGAGCGCCTTGTGCTCCGCAGGATACGTCACATCAGCGCCACACCCGAGCACGGCAACCGTCCGGCCGGCTTCCAGCGCCGCCCGGTGCGCCGCCGCATCCACGCCTCGAGCCAGACCGCTCACGACGGCGAGACCTTCGGCGGCGAGGTCTCGGGCCAGCACGGCCGCCACCTCGAGCGCGTACGGCGTCGCCGCGCGCGACCCTACCACCGCAACCATCGGTAGCGCCAGCGCCGCTGGATCGCCGCGGACCCAGAGCACAACAGGAGGATCGACGATCGTCGCTAGCCGAGGCGGATAGGCAGCGTCGGCTCGCGTCACCGGCACCAGGCCCGCCTGCCGCGCCAGATCCAGTGTCCGCACTGCCTCCGCTCGCCATTCGGGCCAGGGTCGCCCCGGCGCGCCGCGCAGCAAAAACGAGGGAGCGGAGCCCTGCTTTCGTACTTCGAAAGAGGCACTTGGCAAAGAGACACGTGCCTCCTCTGTCCCCGGGCCGGGGCCCTGCTCCGCTAACCAGCGTGCCAGCAAGGCGGGCTGACGGCGTCCCGCGAGCGACAACGCAACCGAATCCACGAGGTCGTTGGGCACGGTTCCCTCCGGGCCCTTGCCCGACCAAGGGTCGGGCCGGTGAGGGGCCAAGACCGAGGGGTCTGAAGACCCCTCGCTACGTACACCGGGCTCGTACACTGGGCTCGTACATTGGACGCTGCGTGCCACCTGCTCCGTAGGTAGCACGGGCTCGACCTGAAGGTCTCTCGAGCCGGCGGCGTATACGAAAAGCGAAAAAAGAAGAGGCCAGGCACCCGGAATCACCCGAGGGACCTGACCTCCTGGCCCTTCAGTATAAGGGGAAAACTCCTTGCGCGGCCTCGCACCGGCTCGCTATAGTGGTTGCTGGTTTCATGGGCATGCGTTCCATGTTCTCGGCACTGGTGCTTGCGGCGCTCCTGGTACCAGCGCCGGCTCGGGCCGAGCCGCGCGACGATGCGAGGGCGCAGGTAGAGTTCGGGATCCTGATGGCCCAGAAGGGCCTCTGGAAGGAGGCGCTCTATCGCTGGGAGCGGGCCGTCCAAATCGATCCCACCTATGCCGCGGCTTACAACAACCTCGCTGTGGCGTATGAGCACGCAGGCGCCTTCGGCAAAGCGCGGCAAGCGTACGAGCGGGCGCTCGAGCTCGAGCCGACGAACGTCCAGATTGAGCAGAACTACGATCTGTTCAGAGAGATCAATGACCGCGCGCACAGCAGCTCGACTCGCTAGCGTGCTCGTCCTTCTCGTGAGTGCGGCGTGTACGTCTGCCTACGAGATCCCGGTGGAAACACCGATCCGGCCAAAGCTCGACGTCTCGCCCTTCCAACGCGTCTTCGTGGCGGGCTTCGTCGCGGGCGGCTCCGAAGACGTCGATTCGAACCTCGAAACAGTGCGACTGCTGCGAAGCCAGCTGCGAACCAAGTCGGACCTTCGCGTGATCGACGCCGATGTGTTACCGCTCCTCGAGCGCGGTCAGGAGCCGGCAGCGGCTCCAGGGAATACCGAAGCGGCCACCGAGGATCCTCCCGAGCCGGCGCCGAGCGGCGCACCCGAGCCACCGCCGGCAACCACGGGCAACGGAGGCGCGCCTGCTGTGTCATCGGACGGCCAGTCGGCGCCGGCCATTCACAATGAGAAGCAGCTTGCCACCTACGAGCCGATCTTTGCCGACGTCAATTATTGGAAGAAGATCGGCGAGGAGTTTCAACAGCCGCTCATCGTGACCGGCACGCTCTACTTCGTGCCGTACCAAAGGTCGGGCCCGGTCGTTCAGGAGCGCGAGTACTTCGATCAACTTGGTCGGCGCGTGGTCAGGCCGGTGCGCGTGTACATGGAGCGCAAAGGCTACATTCTGCGTCCGAAGTTCGTCTTCATCGATGGCAGGACCGGCACGGTGATCTACACCGAAGCCCACCGTGAAGAACGGCTGTACATGCCGCAACAGAACGTGCCCGCGCTGTCCTCGTACTTCGAGATGATGGACGCGATTCTCCCCTCCTTCCTCAACGCCCTGAGCGAGCAGAGAATCCGCGGCGTCAGGATTCTCCTGAAGTAGCGCAGGCCTTTAGGCCTGCCCATTGCGGCGTTGGCAGGCCTAAAGGCCTGCGCTACGAGGAATTCTTCACAGGCTCTTTTAGGCCTGGCGACCTCCGCCGGCCCGCGGGGCCTGTGCTATACTTTTGGTTTCGGTTTGGGGTGAAAGTGTGCCCCTGCGGAGGGTAACGTCCGTGTTTGCAGTCATTCAGAGCGGCGGCCGGCAGGTGAGAGTCGTCCCAGGGACCGTGGTGACCGTCGATCGGTTGGCCGCGGAGCCGGGGCAGGAGGTGCACTTCGAGCGCGTGCTCCTCGTAGGCCCCGACGGCAGTGACGCGAAGGGTGAGGTGGTCGTCGGCCGCCCGTTCGTCGCCAATGTGCGCGTGGTAGGCACCGTCGAGAACGAAGTCAGGGGGCCGAAGATCCGCGTCTTCAAGATGAAGCGACGCAAGGGCTACCGCAGAACGACTGGGCACCGCGCCACCCTGACGCGTGTCGCGATTCGAGAGATCGTGACGGACCAGTAACGGCACGCAGGGCGGCGGATCCAAGGACGAGCAATGGCACACAAAAAAGGACAAGGAAGCTCTCGTAATGGACGCGACAGTGCTGCGCAGCGGCTGGGCGTCAAGCGATTCGACGGCAATGTCGTCTCTGGCGGGTCGATCCTCGTGCGGCAGCGCGGACGTCGGTTTCGGCCGGGGCTGAACGTCGGGCTCGGCAAAGATGACACGCTCTTTGCCAAGATGACCGGCGTGGTTCGCTTCGAGGACCATGGTGCGCACGGCCGGGTCATCAGTGTGTTGCCGGCCACGACTGATTCGGATCAGGCTTCAGAGCCTGATGTTCGTTGACGAAGTCGAGATCTCCGTTTCGGCCGGCGATGGCGGGCGCGGGTGCGTCAGCTTTCGCCGGGAGAAGTACGTGCCGCGCGGCGGTCCCAACGGTGGCGATGGGGGCGCTGGCGGCTCGGTCCAGCTCGAAGCCAGCCTCCATCTGAACACCCTGGTGAGCTATCGGTTCCACCCGGCGTTCGACGCCGAGCGTGGGGCTCACGGCGAGGGTTCCAACCGCACTGGACGCAGCGGCCGCGCTCTCGTCCTCGAGGTGCCCGTTGGCACCGTCGCCTACGTGCAGACGCCCGACGGTCTGCGGCAGGTCGCCGATCTCACCCAGGTCGGGACGCGCGTGTGCGTCGCGCGGGGAGGACGCGGGGGTCGTGGTAACGCGCGGTTTGCCACGTCGACCAACCGGGCCCCGCGCCGTGCCGAGCCTGGCGAGCCTGGTGAGGCGGTCCGCCTGCACCTGCGTCTCAAGCTGCTTGCCGATGTTGGCCTCGTTGGCTTCCCCAATGTCGGCAAGTCCACGCTCATCGCGCGCATCTCGGCGGCGCGGCCGAAGATTGGCGATTACCCGTTCACCACCCTCACCCCCAACCTGGGCGTCGTCTCGATGTCGAACGACCGCAGCTTCGTCGTTGCCGATGTGCCGGGTCTCATGGAGGGCGCGCACGAGGGCCACGGTCTGGGCGATCGGTTCCTGGGTCACGTCGAGCGGACGAAGGTGCTCGTTCATGTGGTCGACGTCTCTGAAACATCAGGGCGCGAGCCGCCACAGGACCTCGACGTGATTCGACGGGAGCTCGCTCGCTACGTGCCGAACGCGGAGACGGTCGACCCGGCACACGTGCCGCTGAGCGCGCGGCCGCAGATCGTCGCGGCGTCGAAGATCGACTTGCTGCAGGACGCGGCCAGGCTCACCGCTCTCCGGGACAAAGCCGCCGCGCTTGGTCTCGACTGCTATCCGGTCTCGGGTGTCACCGGCGAAGGCCTCCCCGACCTGTTGGAAGCAATGTGGCGTTACATGGCCACCGGCTCGACACCGCGCTCGACTTCGCCGATTCCCGATTCCTGATTGCTGATTCCTGATTGCGATGTTGTTGGGCATCTTGGGTGGCACGTTCGATCCAATTCACTGCGGACACCTCGACGCGGCAGAGGCAGCACGCGTCAGCCTCGGCCTGGATGAGGTCTGGATGATGCCGGCGCGCGTCCCGCCGCTGCGTGAGCTGCCAGTCGCGCCAGCCTGGCACCGATTCGCCATGGCCGCGCTTGCCGTCAATGGTCGTCCTCACTTCCGCGTCTCGGATATCGAGTTACACCGGGAGGGAACCTCCTACACCTGGGACACGCTGCAGCAGCTTTACACGCTGGGCTACAATGGATCAGAGATTTTCTTCATCACGGGCGTAGACGCGATCTTGAAATTGGCCACCTGGCATCGCTATCCAGCCCTCCTCGACGCGTGTCACTTCGTGGCAGTGGCACGTCCCGGCGTCGCGGCGAGCACGCTCGCCGACGCCCTTCCGGAAGCCGCCGACCGCGTCGTGGTCGGGGGGACACGCCGCGACATATCTGTCGGGGCGGCGGGCGAACGCTGCCGTATTTGGCTCGTCGACGTCCCCACTGCCGCTGTCTCCTCGACCGACGTCCGGACGCGCGCCGCGCGTGGTGAGCCGCTGGACGGTCTGGTCCCTCCCCTGGTTGCGTCGCACATCCTTCAGCACGACCTGTATCGCTCCCCTTCGCATTCGGCAGGCGACTTGCATGACCAAGACTAAGGTGAGCAGCACGAAGAAGGGCGCTCAGCCCGATTTCCCGGATCCAGTCGGTGCTTGTGTCGAAGCGGCCCTCGACAAGAAGGCCACCGATGTGACGGTCCTCGACCTGCGACACGCTGGCGCGTTTGCCGACTATTTCGTGCTCTGCTCCGGCACCAGTGCACGGCAGGTCAAGGCGATCGTGGATTCAATCGAAGAGCGGCTGCGCCAGCACGGCGTGCGGCCGTCTCACATCGAAGGCTATGACCGCGCAGAGTGGGTCCTCATTGACTGCTTCGATCTCATTGTCCATGTCTTCACAGCGGAGACACGGACATTCTATGGGCTCGAGCGCCTCTGGGGCAGCGCCGTCCGCCTCGACATGGGCGACGCCAGCGAACGGCCCTCCCGAATGGCCGCCGGGCGTTCCGCCAGCCTGTCGTGAGGCGATCGACGGCCTGCTTGCCGTCCTCCTCGCGCCGCGCTGCGTCGTCTGCGAGGAGCTGCTCGACCACCCCAGCTCCGACCTCGTGTGTCCCCGATGTTGGTGCCGGCTGGCAGTCTTCACGCCGCCGGTCTGCGAATCGTGCGGACTGCCGGTGTTGCGCGCCCGCCTCTGTGGTCCATGTCATGCCGGCAGATTCTTCACACACATCGCGCGCCTGCGCACGCTCGGCCCGTACGAGGGCACCCTCCGCCGGATACTGCACGCCTTCAAGTACGACAGCCGCCGGACTCTCGCGACGCGGCTCGGGCCGTTGCTCCAGGCACACAGCGCCGACGTTCTCGAGGGCGCCCACCTCGTCGTGCCGGTGCCGTTGCACGCGGCGCGGCTGAGAGAACGGGGCTTCAATCAAGCCGCGGACCTGGCGTCGACACTCCCATTGCCACACATGGATGTTCTTGCACGAGTCGTTGCGACTCGCTCGCAGACGGGTCTCTCCGCCGAGCAGCGACGGCGAAACCTGCGCGGGGCGTTTGACCTGCGGCGCAAGACGTCTCTCCTGGGATTTGCACGCAGGTCACCCATGGACACACTCGCCTCTCGCGTTGTCCGAGACCATGTCGTGGTGCTCGTCGACGATGTGTGTACGACGGGTGCGACGCTCGAGGCATGCGCACGGGTGCTGCTGCAGGCTGGTGCGCGCGAGGTGAGGGCGTTGACCGTCGCCCGCGCGTTGCTGAGCAAGGGTGATAGGGGTGACAGGGTGACCAGGTGACAGGGTGACCAGGTGACAGGGTGGACCAGGTGAAGGGGGTGACCGGGTGAGGGGTTTAACATCGTTGGAGCCTTGTCACTCCCTGCGCCGCGGGGCCTGAAGGCCCCGCGCTACAGACGCTCAAACGACCCCGTCACCTTGTCACCTTGTCACCTTGTCACCTTGTCACCTTGTCACTCGGGCCCTGCCCTTCGTTAATCGTCGGCCAGCCATCGTCACCCCAGACCACCTCGTCGAGCAGGGCTTGTCGACCGGTCTTGAATTCGTTCGGCTTGTAGGCGTGATAGAGGAGATAGGTACGCCCGCGCGCATCGGAAACAATGGAGCCATGGCCAGGACAGCGCCACAGGTCGTTGGCCGGCAGAATGGGATTGGCGGCGTTGCGCTCCCAGGGTCCGAGCAGCTTCCGAGATCGGGCAACGCCGAGCCGGTAATCACATCGCTCGCCGCAACAGCCGCGCGCCGAATAAAAGAGATAGAACCACCCGTCGCGACGGAGTATGTACGGCCCCTCGACGAGGTGTCCCTCCCACGGCGCTTCGTTGCGCAAGATCTCTGTCGGCTCCCCCTCTAGTCGCGTGCCATCCGCAGAGAGCGGCTGTGCCCAAAGCGGCGTGGGCTTCTTCTGGCTGTTGCCGTCCTCCTTCCAGATGAGATACCGCCTGCCCTGTTCGTCCGTTGCCGGTGCGGCGTCGATCGATCCCAGCTCTTGGCACACGAGCGGCCCGTGATCGACGTACGGCCCGGCGGGCTCTGGCGCCGTCGCCACCCCCACGCAAAGGGGGCCTTTCTGCTTCCGTGCCGTGTAGTAAATGAAGTAGCGGCCGCGGTGCTCGGCGATCTCCGGCGCCCAGTAGCTGCCAGACGTCCACGCGGGCGGTGTCTCGAACACGTAGCCAACGCGCGTCCAGTTGACTAGATCGTCCGATGAGTACAGCGGGAAGGTCGGCACCTGCTTGCCCGACGTGTGCGTCAACCAATAGGTGTCTTCGACACGAATCACCGACGGGTCTGGATGATCACCGGGAATGACGGGGTTGCGATAGGCAGGCCCCTCCGGCGCTCCCCGACCAGCGGCCACAGTTGCGAGGACGATGAGGGAGACGGATGCGAGTCGCATGGGCTGTATGCTACTCTCACCGCACCATGCTCCGCATCACGATCGCTCGTCTGATGGCGGCCGCCTGTCTCCTCGTGGCGATTGCCGCTCCTCCGGCCCTCGCGCAGCAAGCTGCCCGCCCAAATATCCTCTGGATTACGAGCGAGGACAACGGTCCGAATCTCGGTGCGTACGGCGACACGTACGCCACCACGCCGAATCTCGACCGGCTCGCGTCACGTGGGCTGCGCTATCTGAACGCCTGGTCGACTGCGCCCGTCTGCGCGCCAGCGCGTACGGCAATTATCACGGGGATGTATCCCTCCTCCACCGGATCGGAGCACATGCGAAGCATGGTGCGCCTGCCGGCGTCGATGCGCATGTTTCCCGAGCTCTTGCGTCAGGCCGGCTACTACACGTCGAACAACGTGAAGGAGGATTACAACATCGAGAAGACCGGCAAGGTCTGGGACGACTCGTCGAAGACCGCGCATTGGCGCAACCGGCCGCAGGGCAAGCCGTTCTTCGCGGTGTTCAACATCACCCTCACGCACGAGAGCCAGATCCGCAGCCGTCCGCACACGTGGGTGCATGATCCCGCCAAGGCCCCCCTGCCCGCCTATCATCCAGACACGCGCGAAGTACGCGAGGACTGGGCGCAGTATCACGACAAGATGACCGAGATGGACCGTGTGGTTGGTGAGCGCCTGGCGGAGCTAGAGGCCGACGGCCTGGCCGACGACACCATCGTCATCTATTTCGGCGATCACGGCGCAGGGTTGCCGCGCCTGAAGCGGTGGCCGTACAACTCGGGGCTGCGCGTCCCGCTCCTCGCCTACGTGCCGCCGAAGTTTCGTCACCTCGCCCCAGACGGCTACGAGGCTGGCGGCACCAGCACACGCCTCGTGGGCTTCGTCGATCTCGCACCCACGATGCTCAGCGTCGTGGGTCTCGAGGTGCCTGCGTGGATGCAAGGGCACGCCTTCTTTGGACGGTTGGACCAGCCAGCGCCGGCATTCGCGTTCGGTGTTCGGGGACGCATGGATGAGCGATATGACATGGTCCGCTCCGTTCGAGATCAGCGCTACATCTACATCCGAAACTACCTACCGCATCGCATCTACGGACAGTATCTCTCGTACATGTTCGAGACGCCTACGACACAGGTCTGGAAGCGCTTGTACGACGAGGGGAAGCTCGAGCCGCCGCGCACCTTCTTCTGGGAAACGAAGCCGCCCGAAGAGCTGTACGACTTGACAGCCGATCCGGATGAAGTGCACAACCTCGCCGCGTCGAGCACTCATCGCACGGTGCTAGAGCGCCTGCGGCGCGCACTGGACGGGCATGCTGCAACGATTCGCGATGTCGGCTTCCTGCCGGAGTACGAAATGCGCCGCCGCGCAGCCTCGAGCACGCCCTACGAGATGGGCCACGACGAGCGCCGCTACGATCTGGACCGGGTGCGGACGATGGCCATGCAGGCATCGGATGCACGCGTGCCGCTCGATGTGATTCGACAAGGGCTGACGGATGCTGATCCGGCGGTGCGGTATTGGGCCGCGATGGGCATGCTCATTCGCGAAGGTGACGCCGTGTCGGCTGCTGCCGACGAGCTCACCGACCTACTCGAGGACGAGGCGCCGGGTCCACGAATCATGGCCGCCGAAGTGTTGGCGCGGTACGGATCCGAGGTCTCGCAACGCCGTGCAATCGATGTGCTCGTCGAAACGGCCGACGTGACGCGGTCTGGCTTCTATGAAAGTGTTCTCGCCTTGAATTCTCTGTGCCACGTCGAGGCCTTGCCGGCGGAGGTCAAAGAAACCGTCGAAAAGCTCCCGACCACGCACCCATCGATTCACCAGCGTGAGAATTTCTACTTGCAGCGCTTGGTGGAGGCGATAGTCGACGGCAAGGGGTAAGGGGGCAAGGGATCAAGGGATCAAGGGATCAGGGGATCCAGGGATCCAGGGATCCAGGGATCCAGGGATCCAGGGGGGGCGAGGGCAGCGCGAACGGCCAGGGCGACCTCCTCCTTCTTCTGCGAGGCGTCGACGGTGATCCACTTTCCCTCACGAGCTTGGCGGAGATAACTTTCGCGCACGCGCTCGAGCAAGGCGAGGTCCGCTTCGAATCGATCGCGTCCCCGCTGCTTGCGAAGGGCTGCAACGGACGGCGTGATGTCGAGCAGCACTGTCAGGCCTGGCCGCGGAAGAAAGCGCTGAATGTCTCGCAGCCATCTCGGATCGAGGCCTTGTGCTTCTCCGTAGGCGACAGATGAGGCGACGTAGCGATCACAGATGACGTGAGCGCCATCGGCCAACCAAGCCTCGATCTGCGGCCGTAGCTCTCCACGATTCGCAACAAAGAGGAGCTGGAGAACGTCGGGCGGGAAGCTCCGCTCACTCGCGAGCGCGGCGCGGATCTCCTGCCCAATGGGCGTGGTGTAGACGGGGAATTCCAGCGTCTCGACGCGCTGGTGTCGCTCACGCAAATGCTGCGCGAGCGCCTCTACCTGCGTCTGCTTGCCGCTCTGATCGACCCCCTCAACGGCAATGAGCACGTCTCCTCCACAGTGACGACACGATGGGCGCCGTTCGCCGAACACAAAGGTAGGGCGCGTTCGCCGAACGCGCCGTCAGGAGAGGTAACGGCCGCCTCGGCGAGGCGGCCCTACCCAACCTTAGATCTCGCTGGCGAGCATGTCATCGACGCTTTGTCGGCGCCGGATGATGCGCCACGCGCCATCCTGGACCAGCACCTCTACCGGGAACGGGCGGCGATTGTAGTTCGAAGCCATGGCGGAGCCATAGGCTCCGGCATCGAGAATGGCGACGAGATCGTCCACCTGCGGCAAAGGGATCCGTCGAGCCAGCCCGAGGATGTCGCTGCTTTCGCACACCGGTCCGACGATGTCGCAGGTGGCGACTGGCGAGTCTCGACGCTCGACGGGAACGATGCGGTGAAACGCGCCATAGAGCGCCGGGCGCAAGAGCTCGGTCATCCCGGCATCGAGGACCACGAAGTGGCCCGCGTGGTGCGGCTTGACATCCACGACGCGGGCAACCAGCGCGCCTGCTGGACCAATGAGCGCGCGGCCCGGCTCGAGAACCAGGGAAAGACCGGTATCACGGGCAGCCGCTTCGAGGATCGCCGCGTAAGCCTGGAAGTCCGGCACTGGCGCTTCATCGTACGAGATGCCCAGCCCACCACCGAGATCCAGATGATCCAGCGGCACATTGTCCGCCTTGAGCGCACGGGCGATCGGCACGATCGCCGCGACAGCGCGCGAGATGGGCTCGAGGCTCGTCATTTGGGAGCCGAGGTGCACGTGTAGTCCAACGACGTGCAGGCCTGCGCGCGCATGCATGGTGCGGACGAGCGCCGGCACGTCAGCGATCGGGACCCCGAACTTGTTGTGTCTCTGGCCCGTCGAGATGTGCGGGTGCGTCTCGGGATCGACATCAGGATTGACACGCAGCGCGACGCGGGCGCTGCGCCCTTGCGCCTGGGCGAGCTCGTCGATGCGCGCGAGCTCGCCCGCAGACTCGGCGTTGATAGCCTGCACATCGAGGCCGACCGCACGTGCGAGCTCGTGCCGCGACTTCCCGACGCCAGTGAACACGATGTCGCGGGGCGCGAACCCCGCCCTGAGCGCCACCTCGATCTCGCCCACCGAGTTGGCGTCCGCCCGGACGCCCAACGATCTCAGCAGCTCGACGAGCGCCAGCGTGGAGTTCGCCTTCAACGCATAATGAAGAGCGTGCGGCGTGTCAGCGAGCGCGGCGGCGAACAGCCGATACCGCAGGCCAATAGTGCCGGCACTGTAGAGATAGCAAGGGGTTGTCACCTCGTTCGCGATGTCGTCGATCGGCAGACCGTCACAGCGGAGCACGTCGTTTTCATACGTAAAGCCGACCGTGGCGCTGGAAGCGGCCGCGTTTGGTGATGTCACTGCCTCAGCCATGCTCGTTGGATCTTATCAGGGTGGCGGGGCGCAGCGTGCTGGGGCGCAGCGTGCTGGGGCCCCGGGGGTGCCCCGTCCTCGGTCGAGCCGCCTGGGGGCGCCGAGCTCCACTGTGATATCATCCCGCCGCCTCCCTTGCGCTCAGCGCGCCTGTGCCCATGTCACCCGATTTCTCCACGTCTGACGCGGCGGCTGTCAACGCGCTGATCGAGCGCTGCCTGCAAGGCAACCAGGTGGCGTGGGAAGCGATCGTGCGCCAGCACTGGCGGAAAGTCTTCAACGTCGCGTACAAGTTCGTGGGAAAACATGACGAGGCGGAAGACCTCACGCAGGACATCTTTCTGAAGATCTTCCGCTCGCTGGGAACCTTCGACCGGCGCGCGAACTTCCAGACCTGGCTCATCAGCGTCTCCCGGAACCTTTGCATCGATCACTACCGGAGCGTGCGCAAGGAGCGGGAAACGATTGCACGCGAGATCGATGCCTCCACCATGCCGGCCGCCACATCGGATGCCGGCCCGTACGCGCAGCTCGAGCACGACGACCAGCGAGCGCTGCTGCGGCGCGCGCTCGACCGGCTTGCGCCAACGCTGCGCTCGGCCGTGCTGTTGCGCGACATCCAGGAGCTGTCGTATCAAGAGATCGCGGCGCGTCTGGACCTCCCGGAAGGCACGGTAAAATCGCGCATCAACCGTGGACGATCGGAGCTGACGCGACAGATCAAGCGGTTGCAGGCCGACGCCGCGGCACGCGCGGCGGCGGCGGCAAACGCTCGTGAGACAGGAGCACGCGAATGAACCTCACCACTGAGGATCGAGAGGGCATCTCTATTGTGCGGGTCGGCGAGACGCGGATGATGTATCCGGTGCTCGCAGACTTCTCCGCCGCCGTGACCACGCTCGTGGACGACGGTGCCCGGAAAGTGCTCATCGACTTCTCCACGGTCGACTACATCGACAGCGCCACGATCGGTTGCTTGATGGATCTGTACCGGCAGATCACGGCTGCCGGAGGTGCGTTGCGGCTCTGCGGTGTGCAGCGGCGTGTGGAGACGATGCTGACAATGACCGGTGCGCAGAACTTCATCCCACTCCACACGGATGAGGCGAGCGCCGTCAAGAGCTTCGGGGGTCCGCATGCGCAAAATTAAGACGACATCGGACGTCGAAATCGACCTCGATGGCGACTTGTTGGCGATCCTCGAAACGCTGTTTCAAGAGGTGACGCTCCGCCACGAGCTCGAGCGCACATTCGAGGACATGATGCGCGAGGTCACGCATCTGGTCGGACAAATGGACCCAGACGACCAGCGCCGCTATCTGGTCGAGAGCTTGTTCCTGAACACAGTGACCTACGAAAACGAGCGCCTGGGCGCCTTCATGCGGCGTCTCGCGCAGCAGGAGGGTGACTCGAGGACCTCGTGACGGGGTGAGAGGGTGATAGGAATGGTAGCGCGCGTCAGCCTCCCGCGCCGTCACGGCGAGGCGCGAAACGGCCGCCTCGGCGAGGCGGCCCTACCTTCGTCATGCATTGGCCTTGGCGGGCACCGGCAGGCCGATGGCCGCTGGCTGTGGCACGACGGATTCGACCGGCCCGCCGGCTGGCGCCTCGATCAAGCACCACGCGTCGCGCTCGGCGAGGATCTTGGTGGCAAAGGCGGTGTGGAGCGCGTGCCCTCCGCGCTGCGCCACCACGTGGCCGACGATCGGGTACCCCACCAGTGCGAGGTCGCCAATCACGTCAAGGATCTTGTGCCGGACGAACTCGTCGGCGAAGCGCAGCGTGTTGTTCAGGACGCCCGTTTCACCAAGGACGACCGCATTGTCCAGCGAGCCCCCGAGCGCGAGGCCTCGCTGCCGCAGCATCTCGACCTCTTTGAGGAAGCCGAACGTCCGCGCGGGCGCGATATCCTCGGCAAACGACTCTGCTGTCACCCGGATCGACCGCGCCTGGTGCCGCAGCAGCGGATGATCGAAGCTGATCGTGTAAGTCACCCGGAAGTCGTCGGCGGGATAGACCACGATTTGTTTGTCGCCGCGACCGAGGGAAATTGGCCGCAGCACCTTCAAATACTTGCGAGAAGCCCCTGAGTTCTTGAGGCCTGCTTCATGGATGAGATAGACGAACGGCGCCGCACTACCGTCCATGATCGGGACCTCGGGAGTGTTGAGCTCGACGCTGACGTTGTCAATGCCTTGACTGACCAGCGCCGCAAGCAAGTGCTCAACCGTGTCAACACTCCCCTCGTCCCGAGCCAGGCCCGTTGCGTAGTGCATGGTGGCGACATTCGCCACCGTCGCGCGAATCTCGAGTCCGCCGAGATCCGTGCGCTTGAATCGAATGCCGTGATTGGCGGGTGCCGGCCGGAGAGTCAATGTGACCCGATTACCTGAATGCAATCCAATACCGGCACAAGGAATGGCTCGACGAACAGTCCGCTGAGGATTCATCTCCCCTCGTCACAAAAAAGGACAAAAGGCGGCAAGCCGCAAAATATCGGATGCCCCTTAAGCAAGACAGATGCCTAACATCACGGGCACAAGGCAACCCGATATAACCTACTGATTCTTCACATCTTCGGGCTGGAACGATCCAAGAAAGCCTAAGTCGGCTCCAAAAGCCTGTTGCAGTTGGACCACGCTCTAGAGGCGGATCACTGTGTCGGAATTACCACAGCACGCCAAGATGTACGTGAGTCCGAGACTCTCCCTTCTCCTCAGGCAGTGCCAGTACGGCCGAGCTTTTGGCGGTGACCTTCGAGATCGGCAAGACACCGACCCGTGTGCGACCCACGAGCCCGTATCACCTGCTCGGGCGTGCCCTCGGCCACGACGCGCCCGCCGCCATCGCCACCCTCCGGACCGAGGTCGATGATGTGGTCCGCCGAGCGGACGACATCGAGATTGTGCTCGATGATGAGGACCGTGTTTCCCTGGTCGACCAGTTGGTGCAGCACTTCCAGCAGCTTCCGAATATCCTCGAAATGCAGACCGGTCGTGGGCTCGTCGAGCATGTAGACGGTTCGTCCCGTGCTGCGGCGCGACAGCTCCTTGGCGAGCTTGACCCGTTGCGCCTCGCCTCCGCTCAACGTTGTCGCCGACTGCCCCAGCTCGATGTAGCCGAGCCCAACCTGCTGCAATGTGCGTAGCTTGGTGGCAATCGGCGGGAAGCTCTCCAGCAGCGGTACTGCTTGATCGACGGTCAGGTCGAGGATATCGGCAATCGACTTTCCTCGGTACTTCACCTCGAGCGTCTCTTTGTTGTAGCGTCGTCCCTTGCACTGCTCGCAGGTCACATAGACATTCGGCAAGAAGTGCATCTCGATGGCCATGACTCCATCGCCTTGACAGGCTTCACACCGGCCGCCCTTGACGTTGAACGAGAAGCGACCCGGCCGGTAGCCGCGCGCACGCGCCTCCGGCAACATCGCAAAGAGGTCCCGAATGAACGTGAAGAGTCCGATGTAGGTCGCTGGGTTCGATCGCGGCGTCCGACCGATCGGGGATTGGTCGATCTGAATGACTTTGTCGATGAGGTCGAGCCCCTCGATCGCACGATGTGGGCCCGGTTCATCCGCCGCGCGATAAAGCTCGCGCGCAAGCGCCTTGTAGAGAATGTCGTTGACGAGGGTTGACTTGCCCGAGCCGCTCACTCCCGTCACCGCCAGGAAGAGACCAAGCGGAAAGGCGACGTCGATATTCTTGAGGTTATGGGCGCGCGCGCCAACGACGCGCAAGGCTGCCTTGCCGGGCCGCCGCCGAACGGCCCGCGCGGGAATCACGCGATCGCCGCGCAGATACTGGCCAGTGAGGGATTCGACTACGCTCATCCCAGGAGATGCCATGGTGCGCGCAGCACCCGATTCACCCTCGCTCGTCACACGCGGTTCGACGTTGCTCACCGCAAGCGAGTCTGCCGGGCTCACTGCGCGCACGTCCGCAGCGCCATTTGTCAGCGCCTCGGGACGCCCCTGGAAGATCAAGTAACCGCCGTGCTCGCCGGCGCCAGGCCCGAGATCGATCACCCAGTCGGCCGTCCGGATGGTTTCCTCGTCATGCTCCACGACAACGACCGTGTTCCCCAGGTCGCGCAGCCTCACGAGCGTTTGCAGCAGCCGATGGTTGTCACGGTGATGCAGACCGATCGAGGGCTCGTCGAGCACGTACAGCACACCGGTCAGGCTCGCGCCAATCTGGGTTGCGAGCCGAATCCGCTGCCCCTCACCGCCAGAGAGCGTTGCGGCCGACCGGCTGAGCGTCAGATAGCCCACACCGACGTCGACGAGAAACCGCACACGCTCACGAATCTCGCGCAGGATGCGGCCGGCAACGAGCGTCTCGCGCTCCGTCAATGTCAGCCGCTCGACCAGCTCCAGCGCACGCGCGATCGGTTGTGCGGTGATCTCCGGCAACGTGTAGTCCTTGACGCGGACTGCACGACTCTCGGCCCGCAGCCGCCCGCCCTGGCATACCGGACAGGTCGCAAGGGCCCGGTAGATCTCGAGTCGCTCACGCTCGGCCCAGGAGCCCTGCTCGTAACGGCGACGAAGGTTGGGCACCAGGCCTTCGAAGGCGTGCCCGAACGGGTCTGTCCGCGTTTGCGAAGACTTCGCCGCAGCCTCGCCCCGCGCTCGGCGTCCTGTTTTGTACGCCGACTTGCCCGCCGTGGCGCGCAGCGCGGAAGCAGCGGACTTGTCCGCCGTAGCGCGAAGCGCGGAGGCGTGTGTCTGAGCGCCCCAGAAGAGCACATCCCGCGCCTTCTTCGGCAAGCTCCGAAACGGGACGTCCGGATCGATCCCAAAGACCTCCCGCAGCCGTGTCAGGGCCTGCGTCACGAACGCCCGGTCTCCGTGCACCCACGGCGCGATGGCGCCCTCTGCGAGCGATTTGCGGTCATCTGGAACGACGCGCGCCGGGTCGAAGTCGTGCACCAAACCGAGGCCTTGACACGCCGGGCATGCGCCGTGCGGTGAGTTGAACGAAAAGGCGCGCGGCGTCATCTCTGGCACGCTGATGCCGCAATCGACACAGGCCATCTTGCGCGAGTGGAGTCGATCGCCCCCCTCCAGCGTATTGATGATCACGAGGCCGTCACCCAGGGTGAGGGCGAGCTCGATCGACTCGGTAAGTCGCCGCTCGATGCCGGCCTTGATCACCAGACGATCGACCAGCACCTCTATCGAGTGATTGCGCCGCCGATCGAGCTTGATCTCCTCTTCCAGCGATCGCAGGCGCCCGTCGATACGGCCGCGGGTGAACCCGCGCTGCCGAAGGGCCGCGAGCTCCTTCTTGAACTCACCCTTGCGCCCACGGACGATCGGTGCGAGCACGTTCAGGCGTTCTTCGGGCGGGTAGGCAATGATGAGATCCACGATCTCTTCGGCGGACTGTGTGGCGATGGCGCGGCCGCACTGCGGGCAGTGCGGAACACCAATGTTCGCGAAGAGCAGCCTGAGATAGTCGTAGATCTCGGTGACGGTCCCGACCGTCGACCGTGGATTGGACGCCGTAGTCTTCTGCTCGATCGCAATCGCGGGCGAGAGGCCGGAAACGAGATCGACGTCCGGCTTCTCCATCTGCTCGAGAAATTGGCGAGCATAGGCGGACATCGACTCGACGTAGCGCCGCTGGCCCTCGGCATAGAGCGTGTCGAAGGCGAGAGAAGACTTCCCAGATCCGGAAAGGCCCGTGACAACCACGAGCCTCTCGCGCGGGAGATCGACATCGATGTTCTTCAGGTTGTGCACCCGCGCGCCGCGGATGGCGATGCGTTCGTCGTCCATGCAGGAATGGCCTGTCGGCGCAGCCCCTCTGTCGAGGCTATCGCCGACGGTTCAAACGCACAATTGTACCACGGTAGCTGACGAGAAACGGGGACAGCCCTCGTTTCCACGTTCTTACGATGAGAAAACGAGGGCAGTCCTGGGCAGTCCCGGGCAGTCCCGGGCAGTCCCGGTTTCTCGTTAGGCCTGGGCCCCGCCCGTAAGCCGGTACACCGTATCGTTGGTCGAAACGGCGAGGCCACCTTGGGGGTCGAATGCCATGCCGATGAGGTTCGGACCGGAGAGGAGCAGCTCGGCGGCGACGCCGGCACCATTGATGCCATGGAGCCGGTAGATACCGCTGCGGCCTGCGAGCGCCTCGGTAACGTAGAGCACGCCGCTCGAGTCGAAGGCTAGACCTTGCGGCCGGCCAAAGCCGTCGTAGAGGACATCGACATGTCCGTCACGGTCGATGCGGTACACGGGATCGCGCGATCCGGGCGTCGGTCCCGTGGCGGCGAGCGTGCCATCGGGCGCGACCGCGAGGTGAAACGCCGCAATGCTTGGTGGTAGCGTCGCGAATATCCGTGCCCGGCCACCCTCCTCGATGCGGAAGATCGTGCCCGTCCGGTCCCCGACGTACATGACGTTGCGCTCGTCGAACGCGAGACCGCACGCAATGCCGAGCTCCGACGCCGCCACCGTGAAGCCTCCCTCCTCGTTGATCCGATACACGGTGCCGTCGAAGCGGCTCGTGACGTGCAAGCGGCCGGCGCCGTCCACGGCGAGCGACGTCGGATTCGTGATCCCGATCACGAAGGGCTGGCGGCTGCCGTCGCGCATCACGCGAAATATCGAGACCGGCGCTGACTGGCCCCGACTTCCGCTGTACGTCACGTACAGCCATCCGCGGCGATCGAATACCGGATTGTCGACCTGGTGAATACCGCTGACAAACGGCGCCCCGATTTCCACGAGCTCCGCCTGATTCGCGTAGCCGTCGTGCGTGATGGGTTGCACGCCGCTAGCGGTACCCGGCGGCACTGTCACGATCAGGGTTGTCGGCGACGCGCGCTCGAGGCGTGCAAGGCGACCCGCGATCGAGACCGCCGGCAACCCGCCGCCGGCGAGCAACCGCTCGCCCTCGATCCGCAAGCGGCCCCCCTCGATGGCCATCGACGGCGTGACACGGCGGATCACGTATCGTCGAGCTCCACATGCCAGTAGAGGTAGTCTCGCCAGCTGTCCGGCGTCTGACGCAACCCAATGCTAATGCGCAAGGCCGGCGCGTGCGTCGGCCGCCGAGGCGGGCGGACGAGGTGCAGACCGGCCTGGGCCGGCGTGCGTCCCCCCTTCGCACGGTTGCACGACACACAAGAAGTGACGATGTTCTCCCACGTCTTGCGACCACCTTGAGCGACGGGGATGACGTGGTCGAAGGTGAGATCGACAGGCAGGAAGCGCCGGCCACAGTACTGGCAGGAGTACTCGTCACGCGCATAGATATTCGCGCGCGAGAACGGCACCTCGTCGAACTTGCGTTTCAGACGGATGTGACGCAGCAGGCGGATGACCGAGGGCAGCTTGATGCTGAAGCTGACCGACCGGACCTCGCGGTCATACACGGCGACGATCTCGACCTTCCCCTGAAACCAGAGGGTGATCGCCTTTTGCCAGTGGACGACCTTGAGGGGCTCATAGGTCGCGTTGAGAAGGAGCGTTTGCTCCATAGATGCCTGCTCGTCATTGATAGTGTCGTCGGACCAGCCTACGGCTGTCAAGCAGTGGGCAGGCGTAACACGCCTGCAAACAACGGGTTGAGCGGTCTAGACGCGCGGCCTTTAGGCCCCTCGCCCTCTGTCGATTATCATCATGTGGCCGATACGATTGTCGTGCGGACCTGCCGGCTAACCTCCATCGTGGGGCTCCTCATCCTGCTCGCTGCCTGCGCGGGTAAGGAGTACGAGCCCAGCCCATTTCCGGGCGCCCGCCGGGCGCCCAGCGCACCGGTCCCGTCGCCGGGCGGCACGGCCGTCGGCGCCACGGCCTTCGAGCGGGCGCGGACTCTGCTTGGCACGCCGTACCGGTCCGGCGGCGCGACGCCCGCCGGCTTCGATTGCAGTGGTCTCGTCTACTACGTCTTCGGCCAGACCGGGTCGGAGGTCCCCCGTACGGTGCGGGATCTCTTCAAGGAAAGCCTCAGCGTCGAGCGTGATGCGATTGCGGCCGGCGACCTGGTGTTCTTCCGCACGAACGGCCGCCGTATCTCACACGTCGGCATCGCCAACGGCAACGGCAGCTTTGTTCACGCTCCCACGTCGAGTGGAGTCGTGCGCATCGAACAGCTCTCGTCCATGTACTGGGCAGGTCGCTTCGCTGGTGCGCGACGGCTGCCATCGGCGCGATGAGCGGGCTTACGCGGCGCGTGACGCGTCGGACGCCGCCACGCGGCGGCAGCCAAGAACGGAGAATCTGCGTAAGGCGAGATCCGCGTCGGTGTATTGAGCGCGGCGCGCCGGTGCCTTGAGCGGCACCACATCGACTTGCGGCTCCAGAGGCTGTTGAGGCAGCACCTCGAGATAGCGCTGCGGGTAAGAGGTGCGGAAGGTCGTACCGACGATGGTGCCGTAACGTGCGGCGAGCTGGTCGAAGTCGCCACGCAGAAAGTGGTAGAGCTCGGGGTCCGGCCCCGAGGCGAGGTACGCTCGCACGAGCTGCGCGACGTTGTCGAGGAACGCCGGCGAGTGATAGCGGCATCCGCTGCCGTTGTTCATCAGTCGGAGGCCCGTGCCGGATGGGTCGATGTGATAGAGCTCGTGCACGATGGTGTCGAGCTTGGCGAGCCAATCGGGCGCGTCCGCGTAGAGCGCCTGCTTGCGTCGAGAGCAGCTCAACCGCTGATCGCAGAAGCGGGGCAACGCGAACGACAGCATGTACTGGACCGGGTGCCCGCCGATGATGACAGCCGGTGTCTTGGCGACGAACCAGACAGACCGGCGAAGCACACGCCCCGTCTCGACATCCTGCCAGAAGTAATAGCCGGGCTCGCTCTCCGGCAACGTCAGGCAGTGACAGGTCGCAATCGGGCCGTCTGCGCCCGTGCGCCCGACACGGGCAAACACCAAGAGGCGCGAGGCATCAATATGACCGAGCGCCGGCACACGAACAACGACATCGCCGATTAGGCGACGTAGACAATCCGTATAGTTGAGCATTGAACCGGCGGACTGGAAGCTCGAGCTCGGTCTGCGGGGTCCCCACCACGCAGCCGACGCTACCATGTCCTAATCCTCTCCAAGGGTACATCGTGCTCGACAGGAGTCAAGTCCAATTCCCATCGAGCTCGCACACTCGCTTAGCTATTGGACGCCAGCCACGGTGCTGGCGTTCCCAGAGACAAGTGTGCTCTTCCTCTTCTACAACGCTCGCCGCGCCCAGACCGAACAGGGAGGTTCGAGGTTCGAGGTTCGAGGTGCAAGGTATGGAGTCCAACGCTTGGGCTTCGGGTTTTGATGTGGCGTCTCGAGGCTCCCGTGCCTCTTAACGGGCCAGAGCCGTCTAGTGCCCTAGCGCTCCCCCACTTGAACCCCAAGCCTTGAACCTCGAACCTTTAGAAGGTCATTCGAAGGCCGAGCTGAATCTGCCGAGGATCGCCGAAGCCGCTCTGAACCGTTCCGTCGAAGTTGAAGACGAGGTTCGTGACTTCTGGGCGCCTGATGTTGCGGCTGTTGGTGAGGTTGAAGACCTCGAAGATCGGCTCCAGCATGATGCCGCGAGCGACCCGCAGTGGGCGCGTCACGCGAAGATCCAAGGTGAAGAACTCGTTGTCCTTCCGCTCCGTGTTGCGCTTGATGATCGACCCATCCGCTCGAATCCGATCTTCGGGTACGTCGCCCACCGACTGCGGCTGCGCGGATCGTGCCGACACACGAGTGTTGATCTCGACGCCGGCCACGACGGCCAACAGCCATGCGTTGAAGCGATGCCGCTGATCGCGGTCCGAATAGTTGTACTCGGCAGCGAGATTGTCCGCGCGCGCGTAGCGAAACGAAAATGGGTCGCGCTCATTGTCATCGTCCGACAGGTCGCGGGACAGCGTGTAGTTCCATTGAAACTGATAGCCGTTCGCGAACCGCTTCGTCATGCCAACCGTGAGCCCATCGTACTTCGACTTGGCGGAGCTCTCGACCGTGGTCAGCGCGGCGATGCCGTTGCTGTCGTCGGCACCCAGCCCCGTGCTCCACGGCGATCCCAACACCGGGTCGTTGCGATTGATGAAGCGCGTGACGTGCACGGTCTTCGCGTGCGTGAAGCTGACGAAGGCAGACAGATTGGTGAACAGCTCACGCTCGTAGCCGATGGTGGCCGAATACGTCCGCGGATTCTGGAAGTCCTCGTCGAAGACGAACACGTCCGGGTGATCCGGATTGGAGATCTCCGATGCAGGAATGAGATCTGGCCACGTGGGCGGCGTGATCCCGAACTGGTTGAGCGCGCTCGAACGGAACAGCGTCTGCCCCCGGCTCCCGTTGGTGGAGCGCGAGCTGGCGACCGACAGTCCCGGCACACGGGCGTAGAAGACGCCCGCGTTCGCCCGTACCACCTCCTTTCCACTCCCGCGGACGTCCCAGGAGATCCCGAGCCGCGGCTGCCACATCGCGGTATCCGAGGGGATCGTGCCGTCAGACGGAAACCCAGGCTGGCCGATGAACGGCGCGTAGAACACCTCGCTCGGCGGGGTGATTGGATCCGGTTGGAGCTGCGCTTCCCACCGCAGGCCGTACTGGACGGTGAGCGTCCGGGTGGGCTGCCAGGTGTCCTGTACGAAGACGGATGGCTCGATCTGAGGGATGTCCTGCGTGCCCGCGTCCTCGACCGACAGGCCCCCAACGCCCGCCTGTTGAAGGTAGGTGTCCAATGGGCCCGTGATGGCGGCGCCCGCGGGACAGGATCCGTCCCTGCTGGTCGACCCGTCGGAGCACTCGACGTAGCGCGGACCGAAGCGGACGTAGTTCAGAAAGCCGTCCGTGCTGGTGAAGATGTACCGACCATTCGCGAAGCCCAGGAAGGTTTGCACCGAGCTCACGCGGGTCAGCTCGCCGCCCGCTTTGATCGTGTGGCGGCCGAGAATCCACGAGAGGTTGTTGGTGAGCTGCAGGCGCGTGTCGTAGTACTCGACCGGAATGAAGAACGGCATCCCAAAGCGATAGCCGCGCGCGAAGTCGAACGCGGTGTCCGGAAACGGGCGGGACTGGCCCGCGACCGTTGGCCCTGGATACGGGCGGGGCCGATCCTCGCGCGCGAACTGGAACCGGAACTCGTTCAGCATCGACCCTGAGAGCGTCGACTGGAGAGCACCGGAGACGGCATGCGAAAAGTCGCGCTCGAGGCCGTTCGCGCTGCGGCCCCAGGAGTCCACGTCGAACGTTCCGTTCTCCTGGCGGCTCCACGTATAGGCGTAGCGCGTGGTCAGCAGGTTCGCAGCGTTGAGCTGATAATCGACCTTGCCGAGCAGTGCGCGGGCATCGTTGGTGCGCTCGATGGGACCGTTCTCGTCGGGACTCCCCAGCTCGGCGAACAGATCGACCACACGCGGCTCGATGCGCGCCGGATCGAGCTGCTTGGTTTGGCGAAATCGCTGCTCGTCATAGGCGAGGAAATAGAACAGCCGGTCGCGCTGCAGCGGACCGCCTACGGTCGCCCCGAACTGCTGCTGATCGAACGGAAACTCCTGTCCGGCGGAGTTGGCCGAGGCGATCTCGTCGAGCTTGGCAAAGAGATGCGCCGATCCGGTCACATCGTTGGTGCCGGACTTGGTCACGACCTGCACGAAGCCGCCACCGCTCCTGCCAAACTCCGGTGCGGCGCCATCTGCGACGACGACGATCTCGCGAATGGCATCCTGGTTGAACGTAAACGCTGGGCGCTGACCGCCACGCTGCTCGCCGAAGAAGGGGTTGTTGAAATCAGCCCCATCCACCGAGATGTTGTTGTTGATGCCCTTCTGGCCGTTGACGCTGATCTCGTCACCGTCCGGCCCCTGGACAATCGTGACGCCCGGCGTGAGCTGCATGAAGGCGAGAAAGTTTCGGCCGTTGTTCGGCAAGCTCCTCACGGCCTGCTGGTTGATGAGCGTGGCCTGCTCGGCACGGGTCGTCTCGATCAACGGCGGCTCACCGGTCACCTTGATGGCTTCCCGAACGGACGCCAACTGCAGCACGATCGGCACGTTGAGTGTCTGGCCGACGGCAAGCTCGACCGCTTCCTGCACATAGGTGCTGAAGCCATCGAGCGCGACCGTCAGCGTATACGTCCCCAGCGGCAGGAGCAGGCCGCGGAAGCGGCCATCGGCGTCGGTCGTGAGCTCACGGGTGAAGTTGGTGCCTGCGTTCAGCAAGACGACAGTGGCGCCCTCCAGACGGCCTCCCTGGGCGTCCGAGACCACGCCTTCGATGACACCCGTGGTGGCTTGCGACTGGGCGGCCGCGGGAGACATGAGCGCGGCACACAGGAAGAGCGGTACTGCGAAGACGAACCACTTGTGGGGCTGCAGCATGGTCCTCTCCTCGGTTCCGGCTACGGCGGGCAGGTATGCACAAGCATACAGGGGTCAAGGGATCAAGGGACCAAGGGGTCAAGGGGTCAAGGGATCAAGGGATGAAGAGAGGGTTGCTCGAGTGTCCGGGGCTTGGCTTTCGCGTACGTCAGAGGCCGAGAACCGCAACAGCACCGGGGATCCGAAGCCACCCTCCCTTGATCCCTTGATCCCTTGACCCCTTGATCCCTTGGTCCCTTGATCCCTTGGTCCCTTGACCCCTTGACCCCTTGACCCCTTTGCTCTTACCCCCCAGATCTTCCGAGATCTGGGTTGTCCGTGATGACGCCGTCGAGGCCCAGGATGGTCAACCCTCTCTGCATGGCGGCGCGAGCTGTCTCCTGCTCGGCCGTCGATTCGGCGCGGTACGTCCATGCGAACACGAACAGCCCGAGCTCGTGTGCGCGGCGCACGAGCACGGGGTCTTTGTCGAGGATGTCCTTGTTGGGACCGATACCGGTCGCAAAGCCAGAGACCTCTTTCAGGCCGGATGCGCTGGTCCAGCGAGGCGCGGCTGGAGGCGAGAAGAGCAGCACGCGCGGAACGTCTGGCAACAACTTCGCCAGCTCACGCACGCCACCCTCGTCGAACGACTGGACGATGATCGGCGGGCGGTCCTCGTCGCGCGGCGCACCGGCCAGATCGCGCGCGCGGAGCACGTCAGCCACGAGCGGCTCCATCGCTCGGCCCGCGGCACGCTGCTTGTCGGGCGACTTCAACTCGATGAGAAGGCCCGTGCGCGGCGTCACCGCATCAACCGCTCCTTCGAAGGTCGGAATGCGCTCGCCCGCAAAGCGCTGGTCGAACCACGAGCCCGCATCGAGGCGCCGCACCTCCTCGAGCGTGAAGTCCTTGACCGGCCAGCGCCGCTCATCGCTGCCCGCGTTGGCCGGCTGGCCGCGATCCGGAAAGAGGTCCTCGACGTTGGTCGTGCGCTCGAGCGTGTCGTCGTGCAAGACGACGAGATGCCCGTCGCGCGTGAAGGTGATGTCGATCTCCACGTAGTCCGCCTTCTGATCAGCCGCAAGACGAAAGGCGGCGAGCGTGTTCTCGGGCGCGTACGCAGAAGCACCACGGTGTGCAATCACCACCTTCGCGGGACGAGCCGCGGTGAGCGTGGTGGCAAGAAGGACCATCGAGATAGCAAGCGACTTGGTCATGGGATGTGTTGTCTGAGTCGCGACTACGGCTGACAGCCGTAGCGCAGGCCTTCCGCCTTCGCGTAAAGCTTCGGCGGACCGCCACGGCGGCCCGCGAGATGCGGGCCGCCAGCCAGCACTGGCTTGTCGGGTCCCGACGGGACCCGACGGTGGCGGAGGCGGTCAGGCCTACCAACCACAGAGCCGTACGATTCGCAGCCGGGACCATTCTACGACGGCTCCCGCACCGGCGGCCTGGCACATCTATACTCTCCGCATGACCGGCTTGCAGCTCACGGGGATTCTGATCGGTGCGACGATCCTTACTCTCGGGTCCGCGTCGGTGTTCACCGCCACGCTGTGGCTCTGGCGGGGCGCAACAACGCTCCTGACATTCGGCCTGTTCTGCGCACTCTATGGGGTGCGCCTGCTCGTAGGCGAGGATCCGGTTCGAGCAGCCCTTGGCATGACGGAGGTTCACGAAAGCTGGGTCAGCGCCGTCGTGACGTACGCGCTCAACGTGCCGTTCACGCTTTTTCTGCAGAGCGTCATCGGCCGCGGCTGGCGAGATTCGATTCGATGGGCCGTACTCATAATGACGGCCTTCGCGGTAGGCGCGATCGTCACGGAGCTCGTGTGGCAACAGCCTTTTGCGGCAACCAGGCTGAACAGTGCGCTCATACTGATCGCGTTGGCCCTCGCTATCGGAAACGTATGGTATGCATACCGAATCCGCGGGGTGCGCACTCTGCTGACGGATCCAATCGTATTGGCCGGAGGCGCGATATTCATCATCTTCATCGTCAATCAGAACCTGGGCCAAGTCGTGGTGCCGGGCACGAACGTCGAGTACATCGGGTGGCTCGTTTTCGTCGTCTGCATCGGATACGTGGTTGCGCGATCGGTGTTTCGTGAACAGGCAGAGCTCGCCAGCGTCCAGCGCGAGCTCGAAACGGCAAGGCGCATCCAGTTGTCTCTCCTGCCGCGGCAGCTCCCGACGCTTGCCGGCGTCGACGTCGCCGCCAGGTATGTGCCCGCCGCCGCTGTCGCCGGCGACATTTACGATGTCGTGACGATTGGCGAGTCCCGTCTCGGCGTCCTCGTCGCCGACGTTTCGGGACACGGCATTCCCGCCGCGCTGGTCGCATCCATGGTCAAGCTTGCGTTCTCCGTGCACGCGGACCGGGCGGACGATCCGGCGCAGGTGCTCACCTCCATGAATCACGTGCTCTGCCGGCATCTCGAACATTCATACGTGACGGCCGTCTACGCCGTGGTCGACATGGAGCGCCGGGCCGTCACCATCGCCAACGCAGGCCACCCCCCGGCACTGCTACACAGACGCGGCGCCGCCACGGTGGACGTTCAAGCGGAGCATGGATTGATGCTCGGCTTGTTCCCCGACGCGCAGTACACGAATGCTTCCGTCGATCACTTCGCGGCTGGGGATCGTCTGCTCCTCTATTCGGATGGCGTGTCCGAAGCGCGCGATCGCGCCGGGCAGTTCTTCGACGGCGAGCGCGTGGCCCAGTGGCTGCCACGCATCGAGCACACGGACGCCGAGCAATTCGCGGCGGCAGCACTCGGAGAGCTGACGCAATGGACCGGCGGCGCCGGCAGATTCGACGACGATGTAACGTTCGTGTTCATGGAAGCACGGTGAGGAACGCGGCTTCTTGAATATGGTATCGTCACAGGCGTACTAGCATCATGATGCGTGGCTCACACGAAGGCGTCCCGCCCCTGCGCCTGGAGAACGGAGTGTCGCGGTTGTGACGCGGACCGACCTGGACCGGGCGAACTTCGGCGTGATCACGAGCGCCGGCGGCTCATTCGCTGGACGGATCATTGGCGTTGACGGCGAGCGTGTCGTTCAGCTGTCGCTCGGAGTGCAGTTTTGAGGCGTGCGGCCTGGTCGACTGCCGCGGCGATGCTCGCGATTCTGGGAACCGCCGATGGACAGACGGCACCGCCAGTCAAGGAGGATGGATACCGCGGCATCTGGTACGCGAACCAACCCACGGGTGATCAGTATGGCTACAAGTACAGCGGTGGCATGGCGACCTACCCGCAACAGCATGCGCCTATTGCCATCTACGCTCCTGCAGCCGAGAAGACGTTCTTCGTCTATGGCGGCGCGGCCGACGACGACCAGCGGCTGCTGCACATGGTCAGCTACTACGATCACCGCACGGGCCGCGTCCCGCGTCCAACGCGACTGCTGGACAAGAACACCACCGACGCACATGACAACCCGACGTTGGCCATGGACGAGGAAGGCTATCTCTACGTTTTCTCCAACGCCCACGGCCCGGTGCGGCCGACCTACATCCATCGCAGCCGCCGGCCGTACTCGATCGACGCGTTCGACCGTTTGCCCGCGCCCTACTTCTCGTACTCGCAGCCGTGGCATCTCGCGGATGGCTTTCTGTTGCTGCATACGCGCTACGAGAGCGGGGGCCGCAGCCTGCACATCGTGACGAGCCCAGACGCGCGGAGCTGGACGAAGCCACGGCTCTTCGCCCGCATGCGCGAGGGCAGCTATCAGGTGAGTTGGAGCAACGGCCGCCGCGTCGCAACCGCGTTCGACCTGCATCCAGACGACGCCCGCGAGGCAGGGCTGAATCGCCGGACGAACTTGTATTACGCCGAGACCGCAGACGAGGGCTCGACCTGGCGAACGGCGGCCGGCGCGGCGCTCGATCTGCCGTTGCGATCGGCGCACAATCCCGCGCTGGTGCACGACTACCAGGCGGAACAGCGGCTCGTGTACTTGAAGGATGTGACATGGGACCAGGAAGGGGACCAGGATGGCTCGCCCGTGATCTTATTCCTGCTCGCGCGCGATCATCGGCCCGGGCCGGTTGGCGGTCCGCGGGAGTGGCAGACGGCACGGTGGGATCGGCGGGCGGCGACCTGGCAGATCCAGCCTGTGACGACCTCCGATCACAACTACGATCATGGGTCGTTGTACATCGAGCCGGGTGGGCGCTGGCGGCTCTTGGCCCCAACTGATCCAGGCGCCTACCCGGGGGGAACAGGTGGCGACCTCGTGCTGTGGGAGTCGCGCGATCGAGGCGCCACATGGTCTCGGATCAAGCGCCTCACTCACGGCAAGCGGAACCACTCCTACGCCCGCAGGCCGCTTCGCGCGCACCCGCAGTTCTGGGCGTTGTGGGCCGATGGCAACCCTCTCGAGCCGTCGGAGTCCGCGCTCTACTTCACGGACCGTGACGCCACGCACGTCTGGCGGTTGCCCATGCACATGAGCAGCGAGACCGCGAAGCCAGAGATCGTGTGGTGATACCGCTCATCCTTCTTCAACAATCTTGACGACCTCGCCGGCTCGGGGCCCCTCGCTCGCACTGGTGCCGTTCATGACGGCGAGCGTGGATGCGTTGACGATGCCATGGCCTGGCCCCTTGGCAATCGATTCCCAGGTGTCACCGGAACGCACGGTATGGAGACGCACGACGTTCGGACGGATGCGCTCCGCGTCGGCCTCGCTCATTGGCTCGAAGGACCGCGCAGTCTTGCGAAACGTCTCGCCCACGGTTTCGAAGGCGCTTGCCGGTGCGACGCCCAGCACGCGGAATACGCGGCTCGCGTGGCGGATATACGTCGCCAGCACACCCGCGTCCCCGACGTTCTGCAGCCGGCCCTGGAATGTGCCCTGTGCCGCGGATAGACCGTTGATCGTGGTGGATCCGCCAGCAACCGGCTTGAAGCCTGCACGGCGCATATCCTGCACGACGGCTTCCTCGAGGTTGCGTCCGGCCACCTTCTCCATGACATCGAGCTGCATCGCAGCGTTCCCGCCCTTTGGCTGCGCCACGACCAGTGTCGGGCTGTTCTGCACGGTCCAACCTTCAGGGAAGGTGACGCGAAATCTCAGCGAAGGATGAAGGAACTGCGTTCCTCGCACCACGCCCTCGCGCGGATTGTCACCATAGATCACGCCGTCCACGCGCTTCAGGAAGCCCTGGCGATCCGTCGTCCAGCGTCCCCCACCCTCGGCACCGAGCTTCTGAACCGTGTCCTGGATCCTTGCTACGCGGTCCTCCGGCTGAGGATGCGTCAGGAGCCAGTTGGGTGTGCCATCCTTGCCCTGTTCCTCTGAAACGCGGCCGAGCGTGTTCAGCATGCCAGGCACGCCCTGCGGATCCCATCCTTCATGTGACGCGTACGTCGCCCCGAGTTGATCTGCCTGCAACTCGTCGTCTCGGCCATGTCTCAGGAAAAGCAGGCCAAGGCTGGCCTCCGCGGCCTGGCCAAAGGGGCGCACCTCCGGCAGAAAGATGCTCGCGAGCGTCAGGCCCGCGCCTGCGCCCGTAGCCCGCGTGTACTGCTGCGCGGCATGACGCGCTGTGACGTGGCCGATCTCGTGCCCCAGCACGCCGGCCAGCTCCGCCTCGTCGTTCAAGTAGGCCAGGATGCCGCGGGTGATGTAGATGTAGCCGCCAGGGAGGGCGAACGCATTGATCGCGGGCGAGTCCACGACCGTGAAGTGCCACGGCAGATCCGGTCGCTCCGACGCCTTTGCCATGCGCAAGCCAATGGACTCGACGTACTTCTGCAGACTCTCATCGTCGTAGATGCCGAACTCGCGCTGGACCTGTGGGTCCATCTCTTGGCCAATCTGGATCTCTTGGGCCTCGCTCATCAGGTTGAACTCGCGCTCACCGGTGACCGGGTTCGTCGCGCACGCCACGAGCAAGGCCAGCATCGCAGTCGCCACGAGCACCGATACGCGTTCTCTGATCTGGTGCTGCACTGTTCGCATCGGAGACATGCGTCCTCCGGGATACCCCTCGAAACCAGTGTAAGCGGAAAAAGGAACCGGGTACCTTTTCGCTCCCGAAAAGGTACCCGGTTCCTTTTTACTCTCTCCGCCAGCGAACACGTCCGCCGAGAATCGTCAGGTCGACCTGCGCGGAACGGATCTCGTCGGCCGGGACGCGCATGATGTCCTTGGAGAGCACGACGATGTCGGCGAGCTTTCCGGTGGTGATCGAGCCCTTGATGTCCTCCTCGTACGCGGCGTGGGCGGCGTGCAGCGTGTAGGAGCGAAGCGCCTCCTCGCGCGTCATGCGCTGTCCCGGATAGAACGCCGTGCCGTCCTCCAACTCACGGGTCACCGACGCGTAGACGCTGGCAATCGGATCGATGTCCTCAACGGGCACGTCCGTGCCGTTGGCAATGACCACGCCGGAATCGAGGAGCGCACGCCACTGATAGGCGCCTGATCGAGCGCGCTCCGGTCCCAGACGTTCGAGCACCCAGGGCCCGTCGGAGGTCGCATGGATACCTTGCATGGCGGCGATGACGTCCAACTGCGCGAAGCGCGGGATGTCGGCAGGATCCAGGTGCTGCGCGTGCTCGATACGCCAGCGCAAGTCCTTCTTCTCTGGATTTGCCTGGAACGCCTCTTCGTAGATGTTGAGGACCTCGCGGTTGGCTCTGTCGCCAATCGCATGCGTGTTGAGCTGATATCCGTGCTGGACCGCGAGAGATGCCGTGCGCCGAATGTCGGCAGGATCCTCGAGTGTCAGCCCGGTGCTGTCTGGCATATCGAGGTACGGCTCGAGGAGCCATGCGCCGTGCGGCCCCAACGCGCCGTCGATCTGCCGCTTGATGGCTCTGACCGTGAGCATCTGATTGCCGTAGCCAATCACGCGATAACGCGGCAGCTTCTCCGCCATGCTGTCGTTGGTCTCATGGCGGACCATGACGTAGAGCCGGACCGGCAGCTTGCCCTCGTCTGCAAGCTTCTTGAAGAAGTCGATGGTGTCGAACGAGGCCCCTGCGTCATGGAACGACGTCACGCCCTTGGCGAGCGCTTCCTCCCCGGCAAGCGCGACCTGACGTCGCTGCTCCGCGTCGATGACGGAACGATCGCGGGCCGCCTGTACCTTCGCCATGGTCGCGCGCACAGGGCGCTGCGCCGTCTCGCGCAGGAGTCCGGTTGGCTGACCATCACGGTCTCGCACGATCTCTCCACCTGGCGGATTCTTCGTGCGCGCGGTAATGCCCGCCAGCCGGAGCGCCATCGCATTGGCGAACGCGGCGTGCCCGCTGGCGTGCCCCAACAAGACCGGGTTGTTGGGACTCACGCGCGACAGCTCACCGTGCAGCGGCACGCCATCGACGTTCGGCTCGGGAACATCGCGCCAGCGTTCCTGATGCCAGCCGCGCCCGGTGATCCATTCACCCGGCGAAGCCTCTCTCGCCGCTGCTGCCACCATTGTGACGATGTCGCTCCATGTGCGCGCCTTCGTGAGATCGAGGGTCATTCTTGCCTGACCGAGACCCATGAAATGCCCATGGCTCTCGATGAAGCCCGGGATCGCCAATCGGCCCCCGAGGTCGACGACCTCGGTGTCGGGGCCCACAAAGCGTGCGACCTCCTCGTTCGTTCCGACCGCGACGATCTTGTCTGCCGCCGTCGCAACCGCCTGCACCTCTGGCCTTGCCGGGTCCATCGTTTCAATCCGGCCGTTGCGGAGGACCAGGTCTGCTTCGGCGCTCGACGAGGCGGCGCTGCATCCTGACGCAAGCAACGCCGCAACGAGCCCTAGGAGCCGTGTGTGGGACATGTTCTTCTCACGTGGGTGCCCCTGGTCGAGCTTCTCCGGGCGGGACCGAGTATACTGCGCCCACCCTGCCCCTGTGGAGCCTATCAGTGATGCGATTCCGAGCTACCCTGTTTGGAGTACTCGTGGCCGTGACGATCGGCGCATGCTCACCGGCGTCAGAAACGGAGCGTAGTGGCGCCGCCGACGCGAAACCGTTCAGCGTCGTCGAAGCCACCATCCCCGAGATGCGTCAGGCGATGGAGGATGGCCGTGTGACGGCGCAAGCGCTCGTGATTCAGTACCTCACGCGCATCGCGCTCTACAACGACACGCTGAACGCCACGATCGCGGTGAACCCCAAGGCCCTCGAGCAGGCGGAGCTGGTGGATCGCGAGCGCGCCCAAGGGAAGGTGCGTGGCCCGCTGCACGGCATTCCCATCGCGCTCAAAGACATCATCCACACGACAAGCATGCCCACAACCGGCGGCGCGGTTGCCTTCGAACGCTTCACACCGCCCTACGACGCCACGCTCGCGAAACATCTCGAGGATGCGGGCGCCATCATCATCGCGAAGACTGTGCTGACGGAGCTCGCCAATTGGGTGGCCAGCGGGATGCCTGCCAACTATAGCGCGCTGGCCGGCTACGGCCTGAACCCCTACGACCCGCGCCGTGACCCACGAGAGGAGAGCGGCGACGGACGCCCTGCGCTCTCCACGGGAGGATCGAGCTCCGGTATCGGCACCGCCGCGAACTTCTGGGCGGCCAACGTCGGCACCGAGACATCCGGCTCCATCTTGAGCCCGTCGAACCAAACCATGCTCGTGGGAATCAAGCCCACCGTTGGGCGCATCAGCCGCTACGGCATCATCCCCATCACGGCAGACCAGGACACCGCAGGACCGATGGCCAAGACCGTCACCGACGCCGCCGTCCTACTCGGCGTGCTCGAGGGCGCGGCGCCCGATCCCAACGATCCGGCCACGAAGCGCTGCAGTCCGCCACCAGGCCGCGACTACACGCCATATCTGAAGCGGGAAGGGCTCGAGGGCGCGCGGATCGGGATCCCGCGCGCCTTCTACTATGACGAGGTCACGCCGCCTGGCGCGAAGGAGGCCCGGGGTGGGCTCAATCGGGAGCAAGCCGCAGTGATGGCCGACGCCATTGAGGTGCTGAAGCGTGAGGGCGCGCTCATCGTCGATCCCACCGACATCCCGAGCATCGTGGATCCGGATCCGAAGCGCAATTTCTTGAGGTGGGGAACGTGCTCAGGTGATGATCGCAAGGGGAACGACGCCAACTGCTCCTCCGTCTTCAAGTACGGCATGAAGCGCGACTTTAACAAGTGGCTCGCAACGCTCGGCACCGACGCGCCCGTGAAGACACTTACGGAGCTTCGGATCTTCAACCTCGAGCACTCGTCACGGGCGGCGATCAAATACGGCCAGGCGCAGCTCGACATCTCCGATGAGATGGACGTCGAGAAGGACCGCGCACGCTATGAATCGGATCGAGCCAAGGACCTCGCGCTCACGGGTACGCGCGGTATCGACGCGGCAATGAAAGCGCATCGCCTCGACGCGCTGCTCTTTCCTGCATCGCGTGGCGCCGCAATCGCCGCCAAGCCTGGCTATCCGACGGTCATCGTCCCGTTTGGCATGGTGCCCAACGCTCCCACGCCATCGTTTCCTACCGGCTTCGACGCCAAGCCCTCGCCGTTTGGTGTGAGCTTCACCGGCATGGCTTGCAGCGAGCCGCAGCTGATCGAGATCGCCTACGCGTTCGAGCAGGCCACGAAGCGTCGCCGGCCGCCAGCCTAGAAAAGGAACCGGGTACCTTTTCCGTCCCAAAAAGGTACCCGGTTCCTTTTTCTCCCTACGCAGTCTGGTACAGGTCGTCGAGCGTCCAGAGATAGACTTCATCCCTCGTGGCCTGGGCTGCACGGCGGAAGCGGTCCGTGAACCCACCAGCAGCAACGTACAAGAGAGGAGCAGTCGGTTTACGCGCATCACGCGCCCAACCAATCCCCGCTTCCGCGAGACGATCGAGCATGTTGAGATGCTTCGTGTGCACCTCCACATCCAGGGGCTTCCGATTCCACTTCACCGCTCCGGTCATGACCCGCCCATCCAGAAGGGAGCTGGCGATGTCCACCTCCAGCGGTTGTCGCTCGCGGTCACGCCCCTCCCAGCGTCCCCATTCCCGCACGAGGGGAAGGCCAAGGGGCTCGGCGAGGCGGTAGAACGCTTCTTCCGCGATGGCTTCGAAGATCAGTCCCATATATGTGTCCAGCGTTCGGACGATACGCTGCCGCCAGACGGCGGCCGGGCTCTGGGTGGCGAGCATGCTCTCGAATGGCGCAACGAGATCGTAGTAGAAGCGCATCGCAGGATCAGAGACACGATAGCGATACGGCTCCCTGGGCCCAGCCCCAAGATTGCGGCCCGACCGGACGTAGTCGAGCGCGATGAGACGGTCTATCTTCTCGCGGAGCGAGGAGTCTGCGGCGAGACCGGTACCCTGGGCAATCTCGTTGAAGTCGGTGCGTCCGGCACCGATCGCGCGAAGGATGGCGGCGTACTTCGGGATTTCACGGAGGCCCTGTTCCTGAAGGAGTGCCGTCTGGACCAGTTCGCGCACCTCGCCCGACGGCGCGAGCACGAGGTCCGTCACGTTCTTCGCCAACGAGCGGCTTGGATCGACGGGGGCCAGATAGCGGGGGACACCGCCGAAGATGCCGTATGCGCATGCCCGATCGCGGAGGTCCGTGAAGCCAGAGAGCTGCCCGGCGTACCAATAGTTGAAGGGGCGAAGCCGCGCTTGCCAGGCAACGCGACCGTAGAGCGGCGATCCGCCAGCGTTCAGGCTCTCGAGCGTCCTGACCGCGGATCCCGCAATGATGAATAACATCGGTCGAGCCGGGCGCCGCATCTCCCAGGCCGCATTGAGCTCGGAGGCCACCGCCTTGAGGTCTCTCGAGCTCTCCCCCAGGTACTGGAACTCGTCGATAGTGATGACGAGACGTTCGCGAGCGCGATGATCGAGCAGGAGCCGGAATACGCTCCGCCACGTTGGATAGTCCTCTGCATGAACGTTCTCACCAGACCAACTGGCGAACGCGTCGAGCAAGGCCTGGCGGTTCTGTGCGGGCGTAGTCTCGGAAGCCGTGAAATAGAAAGTCGAGATTCTCTCACCATTCCAGGCTCGACTCAGAAGGTACGTCTTCCCCACCCGACGCCGGCCGTACATCAGCACGAGCTGCGGTTCTTTTCTGGTGAGCAGCGCACGAAGCCGCTGGACCTCTTCCTCCCGGTCCATGATTGGGCCGTCGAGCTGGGCCACGAGGGCACCCTCCCCTACTATTACGGTCACGACCGTATACGGTCACGACCGTATATGGCCACGACCGTATACGGCCACGACCGTATACGGCCACGACCGTAATACTAGAGCATTGGGGGGCGGGCGCACAAGAGCGCCGAAAAAAGCTCCCGAGCCGGGTACCTTTCACTGCCGAAATGGTCCTCGGTCCCTTTTCTCAGGCGGCGGCTGTGATGAAGGCCGCCCTGGGATCCGTTGTCTGAGCGCCCACCCGCGTCGCCAGGGGGCTATCTGGCGAGGTGCGCCTTCAGGAATGCCCCGGTGTGCGATGCGGGGCAGGCGGCGATCTCCTCCGGCGTGCCGGTCGCGACGACCTCGCCGCCGCCGTGCCCACCGTCTGGCCCCAGGTCGATGACATGGTCGGCCGTCTTGATCACATCCAGGGCGTTCGCCGAACGCGCCCTACCTGCCGAGAACCTGCACACCGGTGATCACCGAGGCGAGGATTGCGAGGAGGGTGGTCACCAGCAGCCCAAGCGCGACCAGCACGTGCGTCACCCGCTCCGGTTCGAGCGGCTTCAGCATCTCGGCTATGACGTAGCCCCCGACGAAGCCGCCGGCGTGTGCGTAGTTGTCCACACCCGGCATGATCAAGCCGAAGATGAACAGCATGACGGCATACAGCTTGGCCTCACGGTGAATCATCGAGCTGCCCGTGCGGCGCCCGTAGCACATCAGCGCACCGAGGAGACCGAAGATGGAAGCGGAGGCGCCCACCGTGAACTGCGATCCAGCCAAGAACAGCGGCATGGCCGCCAGGTAATAGCCTGCCATGCTGCTCAAGAAGAACCCGCAGGCACCAGCCACCACGTAGATGATGATCATCCGTCCAGGGCCGAAGGCTTCGCCCGTGGCCGGCGCGAGCTGCCGTATCCACAGCACGTTGAACAAGATGTGTATCAAGCCGCCGTGCAGCCAGCCTGCGCTCAGCACCGTCCACCACGCGCCGCCATACACGACCGGCATGGCACCGCTCGCGCCAAGCAAGAAGAGCGCCTCGAGGCTCGGCGCGAGAAACGACATCATGCCGCCCATGCGGATGTTCGGGCCCGACAACAGCAAGCTGATCACGTAGAGCGCGACTGAAGCCCCAATCACCAGCGACGTGAAGCCCACGTCGCGGCCGAGATTTCGGACGAGCGGTGCGTAGCCCCAGAGCCCCGGATTTCTCTGACCGCAGGTATAGCAACGGGCGTCGTTCACGCCGACGAGCGAGCCGCAGGAAATGCAGACGACCGATCCGGCAGTTTGGCGCTTGAACATGAGGAGTGGTCAGTGTCGGTGTCGAGTATATCGGAGCGAGTGCCCTCGTTGCCCGACCTAAAGGTCGGGCTTACATCTGTCGGGCATACATTCGCAGACCTTGTAGGCCCGACCTTCAGGTCGGGCGCGCGGAAGGCGCACAGTGTCACGCCGGATGCATTGTCGTCTGGAGGAGCCATTCGCAATAACGTCCTACGCCCTGCTTGACGTCCGCGAAAGGCGCCGTATATCCGGCCGCACGTAGCCTGCCGATGTCTGCCTGCGTGAAGCACTGGTACGTCCCGCGCAAGCCGTCTGGAAACGAAATGTATTCAATCAGCCCATCCCGTACCAGTGCGTCGAGTGACATGGGCGGATCGCCCTCTGCGCGTCGCAGCGCGTTCACCACCGTCGCCGCGACGTCGTTGAACGGTCGCGCCACACCAGTGCCCACATTGAAGATGCCGGACAGCCCTGGACGATCCAGGAAATACAGATTGACGGCAACCACATCGTCGACCGAGACGAAATCGCGCATCTGTTGGCCAGGACCGAATCCCCCGTAGGCTGCAAACAGCTTGACCCTTCCCTCCGCCCGGAACTGGTTGAAGCTGTGAAACGCCACGGATGCCATCCGGCCCTTGTGTGCTTCACGAGGTCCGTACACGTTGAAGTAGCGCAGCCCGACGATCTGGCTGGCAGGCCTTCCCGATGCCTCCCGCAATACGTCGCGGATCACTTGATCGAACAGGTGCTTCGACTCACCGTACAGGTTGAGCGGACGCTCGTGCTCCACTGATTCGACAAACGTGTCGGAGCGGCCGTAAACGGCAGCAGACGAAGCATAGATCAGCGGGATACGTTGAGTCGTGCATGCCTCGAGCAACCGGCGACTATAGCCCAGGTTGTTGTCCATGACATAGCGCCGGTCGGTCTCCATCGTGTCCGAGCATGCGCCTTCGTGAAACAGGACCCGCACACCAGCGACGCGACCACGGACAAAGCGATCGACGAACTCCGCCTTGTCGAGATAATCGCTGATCCGACAGCCCGCCAGGTTCACTGGCGCTGGTCCACGAGCCGGATCATCGACGGCGATGATGTCGGTCTCGCCCCGCGCGTTCAGCGCCTTGACAAGGTTGCTGCCGATGAACCCGGCAGCTCCGGTCACGATCACCATGCCCTCTCTCGCCTTCCCCTTTGCTCCGTGCCCCGTGCCCCGTGCCCCGTGCCCTGGGCCGAATGCCTGCCCCGATCCCCGCCCTTACTAATCCTGACCCCTGACCCCCTGTGTGAGAGCTCGATCCACGATCTCGATTGTGTGATAGACAGGCAGGCGCGCGCCCAGCGCGGCCAGATGCGTGCGAAGCTGCATCACGCAGCCGATATTGCCGGTCGCGACCGCTTGCGCATCCGCCGCGAGAGCCCCCTTTGCCTTGCGCTGACCAAGCTCATGAGCGATCTCGGGTTGGTCGATGTTGTACGTCCCTGCCGAGCCACAACACATACCGGGCTCCGGCATCTTGACCAGCGTGAGATTGGGGATGCGGCCCAGCAGCGCGCGGGGAGCGGCGCTGACGCCCTGTGCGTTCACGAGATGGCAGGCATCATGATAGGCGACCCGCAGAGGCGCGGGCAGCGGGGGAAGGTCGCCAAGGTCAAGCTGTTCCAGGAAGACTGTCACATCGGTGACCTGGGAGGCCAGCCGCTCGGCGTCGCTCTCCTCGGCGAGGCCTTTGAACAAGAGACTGTACTCGTGCATCCCTGAACCGCAGCCCGCCGCGGTGGTGATGATCGCGTCGACGTCGGTCGGAAACGCACGCAAGTTCCGCCGTGCCAGGCGCCGCGCCTGGTCCGCCTCTCCCACGTGCATGGCGAGCGCGCCGCAGCAGCCTTGCTTCGGCGGCACGACCACCTCCACGCCTGCCCGCGCCAGAACGCGCAGTGCCGCCCACCCGATCTCGGGCGCCAGCACCTGCTGTGCACAGCCCGCCAGCAGAGCCACTCTCGCCCGGCGAGTGCCCTGCGCTGGATGCATCGACGGCAGCGGCTGTGCGGGTGGAAGCCGTTCCGGGACCATGTCGAGCATCGGCCGCAGACCACGAGGCACGATCGCGCGCAGCCAACCAGCAAACCGGCCCAGCCGCATGGCCTGCCGAAAGCGCCACGCGTACGGGAGCGTCCCCAGGACGAGCGCCCGGCGAAGCCGCTCGTTGACGCTTCGCGCGCGCTCGGGCTCGACGTGCGCGCGAAACGGCGTCAGCAAGTCTCCATAGGCGACGCCCGATGGGCAGGCGGGCACGCAGGCCAGGCACCCCAGACAGCGATCGACGTGCGGCACGACCTCGCTGAGCGCGACATCGCCCTCGAGGACGCCTTTCATCAGGAAGATGCGACCGCGCGGCGAGTCCATCTCCTCGCCGAGCACGCGATACGTCGGGCACGCTGGAAGACAAAACCCGCAGTGGACGCATGTGGCCACGGCGCGCGCCATGGCGTCTCCCTGCGGACCGAGCTGGCTTACATCGATACGGTGCAGCACAATCGGACCAGGTTATCCGAAGTCAGGACCCAGCATCCAACTCGACTGACCGCGGAGCGTTATCGCCGGGTCCGTCGGTGCCGCGCGCAAGGCCGGGCCGAGCAGTGAAGCGTCCATTGGGATCCAACGCTTGGCGCGCCCGCGCGAGGAACGGCTCGCCCGACCGTATGCCGAGCAGCACGTCACCTCGCGGCTCTCGCGCGTCAGTCCGATCCGCGATGACGAGCCCGGACAATCGGGACGCCTCGAGCACGGTATGCAGCGTGGTCAGCGAGCCTGGCCATCCGATCCATGCAACGTCCCCACCGGCGCCGTAGCGTCGCCCGGCGTCGTGCTTCGCCAGCGTCTCATCAAGGCTCGCAATGCATCCGGGCGTGACCGGGACCTTGACGAGTGCGACGCCGGCCGCCACCCAGGAGAGATCGCGGGCATCGCGCCAGAAGCTCTCCTCGACGACCCCGTGCAATCGCTCTGTGGCCCCCTTGACCTGCCGCTCCAACTGGTCGGCGCGGGCAGGCAGCGCCTCGGCGGCGCCAGCGAGCCGAATGTACAAAGAGCTGCCGCCGTCACCCAATGGAACGAGCTCGACGGCCGCCGGCTCGAACGGGGAGCGGCGAAGTCCATCCAGAGCCATCAAGCCATCTGCCAACGTCGAGTAGGAGGCCACAACCGTGCCGTATGCCTCCGGTCCCGGGAAGACCTTGAACGTGAGATCGACCAGGATGCCGAGCACGCCACAGGTGCCAATCAAGAGATGGTGCAAGTAGAAGCCGGCGGCGTTCTTGACCACCTTGCCCCCACTGCGGACGATCTGCCCTTCGCCATCGACAAAGCGCGCGCCGAGCAGAAAGTCTCGGACCCCACCGTACCGATAGCGGAGCGGCCCACTGAGGCCGGACGCAACCGTCCCACCCAACGTGGCGCCGCGCCTGCCGAAGGGCGGATCGAACGGCATGTACTGTCCATGCTGGGCGAGGAGCGCCTCGATCTCAGAGACGGGCGTGGCAGCACCCGCGGTGAACGTGCATTCCTGCGGCTGGTACTCGAGCACGCCCGCCAGCGCCGAGACGTCGACGCTTGCCGTCTGGCCGTCTGGCGTCGAGAGCG
>WHTT01000045.1:0-278 GCA_009377605.1 Luteitalea sp. | reverse complement strand
CGACCGGCCGGAGCGCACTGTGCGCACGCACGATTTCGGAGACTTCGTCAGGTGTGGCGGGATGGAGAATCATCGGCGACAACAGATTCGGCGAACATCTTGCCACGGTTGGCAATCTCCAGTGGGTCGATAGCATGGCGCAGCCGCTGCATGCAAGCCAGATCCGCGGCACCATACATCTCACCGAGGAACTGGCGCTTCTCCATGCCGACGCCGTGCTCGCCGGTGATGGACCCACCGAGCGCGATGCAGAGGCGCAAAATCTCACCTGCGAGATC
>WHTT01000044.1 GCA_009377605.1 Luteitalea sp. | reverse complement strand
CCCACGTTACACGAGCCTGCGAATAACATAAAGTACTAATCGGACGATGTACTAGTGATCTCGTGGATCATCGGATGTTCGCGATACAGCGCGCTGTCAGATTCTTTAGGTGAGGCTCAGCCGGTATTCCGGAGCCCGGCGGCGATGCCGTTCACGGTGAGCAGCACGACCCGCCGCAGGGCCTCCGGATCCTCTGGCTGCGGTGCCGTTGCGCTTGGTGCGCCATGGTTCCGCACCCGACGGAGACGCCTGAGCAGCGCCACCTGGATGTAGTTCATTGGATCGATGTAGGGGTTTCTGACCTTGATGGCGCGCTGGACCCAGCGCTCGTTGTCGAGCAGGTCTCGCTGGCGCGTGAGCCGGAGGATCGCAGTCTCTGTTCGCTGGAATTCTGCGGCAAGCGCCGGCCACACCAGCTCGCGCGTGGCTTCGTCCGCCAGCCTGGCGTAGACCTGGGCAATGAGGAGGTCGGCTTTACGCATCGACATCTGCGCGTTGTCGATCGTCGTACGAAAGAACGGCCATTCGCGATACATCGCACGCAACGTGGCCCAACGCGTGTCATCGTCACCGGCCCATTCGGTGAAGGCCGTGCCGAGGCCGTACCAGCCGGGCAGCGTGACACGGCACTGCATCCAGGCGAACACCCAGGGGATCGCGCGGAGGTCTTCGAGACGCTCGGTGGCTTGGCGGCGGGGCGGCCGGCTGCCGATGTTCAGGCGGCCGATCTCGTCGATTGGCGTCGTCTCGTGAAAGTAGCGCAAGAGGGCGGCCGCACCCACCAGCTCGCAGTACGTCTGCTTGGCGATTGGTGACAAGGCGCTCATGGCCTGTTCCCACTCGCCGCCCCGCGAACGCAGCCCGAGCCCGCGCTGCGGCTTGGGGGGCGTCCCCACTTTCCTCGGGCCCGATGTGAGGAGCACCGCGCTCACGATCTGTTCCAGATGTCGATGGGCGATGTCGGCATTGGCGTACCGATTGGTGATCACCTCTCCCTGCTCGGTGAGCTTCAAGCGTCCTCGTACTGAGTCGGCGGGCTGCGCGAGAATGGCACGGTTGGCCGGGCCACCTCCGCGCCCCACTGATCCACCGCGCCCGTGAAACAGCGTGAGCGTGACGTCGTGCTCGGCGCACGTCTTCGCGAGCGACCGCTGGGCGAGGTGGAGCTCCCAGTTGGCCGAGAGGTAACCGGCCTCCTTGTTCGAGTCGCTGTACCCAATCATGACCTGTTGGGCTCGGCCGCGGCGCTCGAGATGCGCCGCGTAGGCCGGATGCGCAAACAGGGTGGCGAGGATCTTGGGTGCGCGGTGCAGCGCGTCGACCGTTTCGAACAGCGGCACGATGTCGACGTCGCTGGCGCAACCGGCCAGCGTCGCGAGCCACAGTACGCCGAGCGCGTCGCTGGCGTCCGCGGTCATGCTGACGACGTAGCTGTCGATGGCGGACGTCCCGAGCTCGTCGTGCGCGCGGGGGATGAGGTGAAATGGTGCAACGACCTCGCGGGCTGCCTCGCTGAGCTTGTCATCGGCGAGAAGAGCCGGCCGGGGCTCCGCCAGCTCCCGCGTCAGCAGCGCGATCCTCTCGGACTCGCCGAGCGAGCCGTAGTCGTTCGCGAGGTCGAGCTGCGCGACGAGCTCCGTGAGCGCGGCCGTGTGTCGCGCCGCGTGCTGTCTGACGTCCAGCGTGGCGAGGTGGAATCCGAAGATCTCGACCTGGCGGATGAGCGTCGCCAAACGACCGGAAGCCAACCGCCAGCCGCCGGCGTGCTGCTGCAGGCTGTGCTGGACCAGCCGTAAGTCGCTGAGAAACTCTTCGACCGTGCTGTATTCACCAGGCACACGCGCCCGCGCTCCATGCCAGGTCTCGGTATTGGCGCGTGCCGTGGCTTCGAGGCGGTCGAAGACGAAGAAGAGCTTCTGTCGATACGGCTGTTCTGGATAATGGGCCGCGACCATGCGTGCGCGCTCGGGAAACAGCGCCGCGTCTGCCTCGAGGCTGGCTTTGAGAGCGGGTGAGATCTCGTAGCGCAGCCTGGACGCTGTGAAGTGCCCATGCATGCGATCGAGCGCCCGCCGATACAGCCTGAGCGCCATGGCCTTGTGCTCGCGCAGCGCCTGCTCGGTGACCTCCGGCGTGACGAAGGGATTCCCGTCGCGATCGCCGCCGATCCAACTTCCGTAGCGCAGGAAGATGGGGATGTCAAAGGTGGCGTCTGGCCAGGCATCGGCAAGGGCCAGCTCGAGCTTCTCGTAGATCTCGGGGACCTGATCGAAAAGAGTGCTTTCGAAGTAATACAGCCCATTACGGACTTCGTCGAGAACGGTTGGCTTCGTTGTACGCGTCTCTTCGGTCTGCCACAGGGACGCGAGCTCTTCCCGCAATGCCGTCCAGGCTTGTGCCTCCTGGTGCGGCGTGAGCCGGACGAAATCGAAGTCGCGGAGGATGTCGCTGATCCTATCGAGCTTGGCGAGCACGGCGCGGCGAACCGCTTCGGTGGGGTGTGCTGTGAGCACCGGCATGATGAGGAGGCCACGGAGCAGCGCTTGCATCTCGGATTCGCTCACGCCCGCGTCACGCAATCGCATCACCGCCTCCGCGACGGTCTCATCCATGGGCTCGTTCTGCTCGTGCGCGTGTCGCGCGCGGCGATGCAGCACACGAACCCGCTCTTCCTCTTCCGCGAGGTTGACGAGCTGGAAGTAGGTCGCGAATGCTTTGACGACGCCGTGCGCGCGGTCGAGAGGGAGGCCATCGACGAGCGCTAGGAGGCGTTGGCCTGCTGCTTCATCACGGCTCCGATGGGCTTTGGCCAGGTGCCGGATCTCTTCGACCAGCTCGAAGAGCGCCTCTCCCTCTTGTTCCTTGATGGTGTCGCCGAGCAGATCCCCCAACTGATGAATCTGCTCGCTCAAGCGATCTCGCTCTTCTTCGACGGACATCTCACGAGGATTGTAGCGCCACTAGAAATCCACCCGCGCTCCGACCAGCAGTGTGCGCGGATCGACAGCGGCGTTGATTTTGTTGAAGTTCGAGCCGTTGGTCAGATTGAAGTTCGTGACCGCGTTGGAATTGGTGAGATTGTAAAGGTCCACCATGAGCTTCAGTCGATAGCGCCCAAGGTCGAACGCCTTGTCGAGCCGTACATCGATCAACGATACGGTATCCGACCGGTTGTCGCTGATATCTTCGACGAAGAACACCTGCGTTCCGGCGTTTGGCAGGTTCACGTTGATCAGGCGGGACCAGGCCCAGCCACTCTGGATACGCCAGTTCAGAGCCACGCCAATGCCGCGAGGAAGCTCGTAGTTGCCCAGAAGGCGCCCCTGCCAGTTCGTGCTCTCCTGCCGGTTCGAAACCTCGGGAGACACGTTCTGGAAGTAATCGATGCCGAGCGGGTCGGAGACGAGCGGATTGTTGCTGGCAACGTTGTTCCGCAGCTCATCGCGCCACTGGTAGTCGAAGCTGCCCTGGAGGAACAGGTCTCGCGAGATCCGCTTCGTGAACGCCACCTGCACCGTGTCGTAATCGTAATTGCCGCCGCCAACCGACGCGGGGATGTTCATGATGGCGTTGTTGACCTCGCCCTGCAGATCATCGGGGATGTCGAGGACAGTGAAGACCCGCGTGCCTTCGACACCGCCGTCGAAGCTCTGCAGCGTGACCTCTTGTGGCACTTCGATGACGAACTGACCCTCGCGTGCGACGTTGATCGTGTCGAAAGCGTCTCGCGTCATCTTGCGGACATACGCCACCCTCAGCGATGATTCGCCCCAGAACTGCCGCTCGAACGATGCGCTGACCTCGTCGCTGTATGGCGTTCTGAGATTGGGATCCAGCGTCGTCGAGCTGCCGCCCGCCGATGCGACCAGTGCACCGAGCTCTGCCGGCCCATCGTAGAGCCGGTTGCCGTTGAGATCGTTGAACCTATAGTCGCGGCGGTCCGTGCCGCCCGGATTCACATCCTCCAGGTTGTCGGCGAAGTTGTGGTAGTAGCGTCCGTAGAACGCCTTGATGACGGACCTGCCATCGCCGAGCGGATCCCAGCTCACACCGAGCCGCGGCACGAGCTTGCTGCTCGTCAGCAGCGTCCGTCCGGGCGCCACCTGCTCGTCGAAGACGTCCGAGAGCACTGGTGTCCGGATACCGTCGCCGTAATACGGCTGCTGGCGCTCGTAGCGGATCCCCGCCGTGATCGTGAGCCGGCTCGTTGGGCTCCAGCGATCCTGAAGAAACAAGGCGATGCGCCGATTGCCATCCTCGGCGCTGGTCCACGCGTCGCCGAACGTCTCGAATGTTCCGACGTCGACCAACCGGATTTCGTCGACCGCGCCATTCCTGTCGCGATAGAGAATCGGCCCTGAGTTGCCGTTGTTCCCGAGGTTGGATCGGTCGTCCAACCACTCGAAGCCGGCTTTGAAGTCGTGGTTGCCTGCCTTCTCGGGAAGATAGTACGTCGTGGAGAACGTGACCTGCGGCTTGGCGCGATCGAAGGTGAACGCGCCATCTGGGTCACCCGCCAACCAGCCCGCGCCAGTTTGCACGTTGGTGCCCGTGTCGATGCGAGACGGGCTCGACTGCCAGTCGACGGCCGGTTCCATCGGCCAGCCGAAGCCGAACAGGCCGACCTTGATGTCTGTGAACAGGCGATTGGTCCACACGCGTTGATGCTGACCGTTGTACATCCAGGATCGGCTGTCCTGCGCCAGGATGGAGTCCGGGCCAATGGTCGCAGAGAGACCGCGCGTCGGCTTGTACTTGCGGCCCCACTGGTAGTAGCCGATGAGCGTGTCCTTCTGGCTGGCGCGGAAGGTTCCTTTCACGGTGACGTTGTCGAAGATTGCCAGATCCGTGAATTCTGGCTCGACGCCGGAGATCGCCTTGTCGATGGTGAAGTGGTTGTAGGCGCCATAGAACCACGCGCGATCGCGCTCGATGGGCCCGCCAAGATCGGTATGTCCCTCCCAGAATTTGAGGTTGGGTTGCCCCGTGAAGTCTCGCGCCTGCGTCCGGTCGTCGATGTTGTTGTCGACGAACCGCCTCCCCTCGTAGGTGATCTGATTGAGCGAGCTGAAGGTGTTGCCGCCGCTCTTGATGTTGGTCACGACGGCCGAGCCTGGCGTGTTCATGGAGACGTCTGCGCCGGAGGCGCTGACCGACATTTCCTCGTGCGCGAAGAAGTCCTGGTAGAAGCCCGCGGCGTTGTCGCCCTCGGTCGTGTCCACGCCCTCGGTGACCACACGATTCTGGCCGCGGATACCGAAGCTCTCGTACCCGAGCTGCTGGCTCTTGTGGCTGCCGCCCACGTCGAAGCCGAGCATGCGTACGCCCGGCGCCTGTCCAAGCACGGCCCAGACGTCGGTTGCCGAGGGAATCGCCGCCAGCTTCTGAGCGGTGAACTCCACGCCGACCTTCGTGGATTGGAGGTCGACCACCGGCGATTCGCTCGACACGGTCACTGTTTCTTCGAGCGACGCCACGTCGAGCTGCTGATCGACCGTCAAGGTCTGGCCAAGCGCCAGCACGATGTTCTCGCGTTGAACAGTGGTGAAGCCGGAGAGCTCGAAGGCCACCGTATACCTGCCTGGCGGCAGGGCGGCGAAGCGATAGGTCCCATCGAGCTCTGAGACCGTAGCCTGTGCCCCGATCAGCGCCGGAGACGTGGCTGTGACGGTAACACCCGCAAGGACGGCGCCTTGCGTGTCTCTGACGGTTCCGACGAGCCGACCTTGATCGAGCTGTGCCAGCCCTGCTGCAGGCACGAGCAGGAACAACGGAGTGGCCAGCCACACCAGTATGAGGTGTCGTGACATACGGATCCTCCTTCAAGGACAAACCGAAGCTCGTCAGATCGCAGGTGGCCCCGAGACCGTGACGGCAAGCGCTCGCAACCGGTAGGTGTGCCAATTGTAAGGGGAAAAGGGTACCCGGTTCCTTTTCACCCGCCTCGGCGTTAAGATGGATGATTGACCCCTAAGCCAAGGAGGCTGGAGGGGTGGGCAATTGCAGGAGAGCGTCGGGTGGACGTCAAACTGCTCACCGATTACGAGAACGCGCAGATCCGCGAGCGGCAGTCGCTGCCGGAAGAATATCTGAGCCTGTCACCTGCCGAGATGGACTCCCGCATCGCTGCGGCGAGGGCGGCGCTCGGTGACCGTCTCGTTATCCTGGGGCACCACTATCAGCGAGATGAGGTGATCAAGTTCGCTGACGTGACCGGCGATTCTCTCAAGCTCTCGCGCGAAGCCGCCAGCCGTCAGGCGGCCGAGTTCATCGTTTTTTGCGGTGTGCATTTCATGGCGGAGAGCGCAGACATCCTGGCGGCGCCGCATCAACGGGTAACGCTTCCGGATCTTGCTGCCGGCTGCTCGATGGCCGACATGGCCGAGATCGACCAGCTCGAGGTGTGCTGGCGGGAGCTCAGCGAGCTGGGCATCGACGATCTGGTCCCCGTCACGTACATCAACTCCTCGGCGGCCATCAAGGCGTTCGTTGGTGAGCGCGGCGGCGTGATCTGCACCTCGAGCAATGCGGGCGCGGCGTTGCGCTGGGCGTGGGAACAGGCCGCGCGCGTCCTGTTCCTCCCTGATCAGCACCTTGGAAGAAACACCGCCTACAAAATGGGGGCGCCGCTCGACGAGATGGTCGTGTGGGACCCCAACGAGCCTTGGGGCGGTCTTGCGCGCGACGAGGCAGCTAGGGCGCGACTCTTCCTCTGGAAGGGCCACTGCTCGGTTCACACGAGGTTTACCGTCGCGCAGATTCAGAACATTCGGAAGCGGTACCCGCAGGCGCGCGTGATCGTGCATCCAGAGTGCACCTGGGACGTCGTCCAGGCGGCAGACGACTGCGGATCGACGGAACACATCCTACACGCTGTGCGTCAGGCGCCGGCCGGTACCATTTGGGCCGTCGGCACCGAGATTCACCTCGTCAACCGCCTCGCCAGGGAAGTGGCACCGGAGCAGACCGTCGTCACCCTCGATCAGTTTGGCTGCCTTTGCTCGACGATGTTCCGCGTCTCGCCGAACCACCTCCTCTGGTGCCTCGATAGCCTGCTGCAAGGCACCGTCAAGAACCACATCGTCGTGCCCGAGCCCACGAAGCATTGGGCGCGGGTGGCGCTCGACCGCATGTTGGCGATTCATTAGGTCCTTGGTCCTTGGTCCTTGGTGCGCCTGAGCATTCGTTGAGCTCCGATACCGATGGCGCCGAACCGTTGCACCGATAGCCCTAATCGACTGTCGCCGCACCAAGGACCACGAACTAGGGACCAAGGACCAGGGACCAAGGACCTATCCGACTCCCACGTATCCCTCCCGCTCCAGATGTAAAAGGATCTGCTGCGCGGCTTCTTCCGGGCTCACCTCTGTCGTATCGATCGTGATGTCGGCATCGGCGGGCAGCTCGTACGGGTCCGACACGCCTGTGAACTCCTTGATGATACCGGCGCGGGCTTTTGCGTAGAGCCCCTTTCGATCCCGCCCTTCGCAGACGTCCAGCGGCGTAGAGACGTACACCAGAACGAAGCCGCCAACAGGCTCGATCATGCCCCGGACTTCCTTCCGCACGGAGTCATACGGCGCAATCGGCGCGCAGATGGCCAAGCCGCCGTTCTTCGTGATTTCGGAGGCGACGAAGCCAATCCGGCGAATGTTGATATCGCGGTGCTCCTTCGAGAAGCCAAGCTCCGACGACAGATGCTTGCGAACGAGATCGCCGTCCAACAGCGTGACAGGGCGCCCGCCCATTTCGAGGAACTTCACCAGAAGCACGTTTGCGACCGTCGATTTTCCGGACCCGGACAACCCCGTGAAGAAGATCGTGCATCCCTGCGCGTGACGCGGCGGATGGCGCCTCCGAAGCTCTGTGACGACCTGAGGAAACGTGAACCAGCCTGGAATGTCGCGGCCTTCGGCGAGCCGTGATCTGAGCTGAGTGCCCGAGATCGAAAGCGTTCGGGTTCCCTCGGGGACTTCGTCGCTTGGAACGTACTTATCGAGGTCCTCGACGTACACCATCTCCTTGAAGGGCACCATCGTGACGCCCAGCTCTTGCTCATGCGTCTTCAAGAGCTCTTGCGCGTCGTACGGGCCATAGAACGGCTTCCCTGAAGCATCCTTGCCCGGCCCCGCATGATCGCGTCCCACGATGAAATGCGTGCAGCCGTGGTTCTTCCGGATGATTGCGTGCCACACCGCTTCACGAGGCCCACCCATGCGCATGGCCAGGGGAAGCAGGGACAGCTTGACCGTGTCGTGAGGATACGTGGGAAGCAGCGCTTCGTAGCACCTGACCCGCGTGTAGTGATCCACGTCGCCCGGCTTGGTCAAGCCGACGACCGGATGGATCAGCAGGCTGGCTTCCACGTCTTTGGCCGCCCGTAACGTCAGCTCCTGATGCGCCCGATGCATCGGGTTCCGCGTCTGGAACGCGACGATGCGGCGCCACCCAAGACGAGCGAACTCCTTTCGGAGCTCCTCCGGCGTGTGCCGCAGGCCTCGGTAGTCATAGTGCAGGGCAGCCTGCACCCCTTCGAGGCGGCCGCCGATGTAGTACGGATGAGTCGAGTCGAGGAGATGGCGCACCCCAGGATGTGTGCGGTCTCCCGTGCCGAAGACCGCTTGTGCCTCCGCCTCGCGATCCGGCTGCCAGATGTCCTCGCAGGTCAGGGCGGCCAACATGACGCCCTCCGGGTCTCTTAGTGCGAGCCGCGCCCCTGGCTGGAGGCCGCGCGCAACCGCGTCCGGCACGTCGAGCGTGATCGGCATGGGCCAGAGCGTGCCGTCAGAAAGGCGCATCTCACTGCAGACGCGATCGTAGTCGGATCGCACCATGAATCCGGCGAGCGGCGAGAAGCCGCCGTTCAGGAGCAGCTCGAGATCACAGAGCTGCCGCGGCGTGAGATCCCAGGACGGCCAGTCGCGCGACTCGAGCTTCAGCTCGTTGGCTCTCTCGGCGTCTGCCACAAGGGCCGTCAGCTTCTCGCCGTGCGGTGCAATCAAGTGATCAGTGGACATGTGTATTCATCTACTCCTTTTACGTAGAAAACGGGGGCAGTTCTCGTGTTACGAAAGACCGAAAAGGTACCCGGTTCCTGTTCTAGGAACGCTGGAGGGACGCGGGCGGATCCGTCAGCTCGTTCATTCGTGCCGAAGCCCCAATCTGTGCCAGCTCTTGCAGTGCATTGGCATAAGCATGCGGTGCGCCGGCCAGGATCCCCTTGACCTTTGGAAACGGCTGGTTGAACTGGAGAGGAGCGCCGAAGACATCGCTTACGCGTCCTCCCGCTTCGGAAACGAGGAGGGCCCCTGCGCAGACATCCCATTCGTGCTTGGGGCCACGCGAGAATGTGACGGCCGCGCTGCCGCAGGCCACCTGCGCCAGCTTGTAGGCAATGCTGCCCATCGAGGTGATTTGCCACGCCGCCTCGAACGGCGCGAACTCGCCCGACCGGCATTCCGAGCGTGACGCCAGGAGGTTGCGTCCTTCCGCCGCACGGATACGCTGATGGTCCTGGCTAGCGTCAGCTGTGTGGACCTGCGTGAGAAACGCGCCGTGATCGCGGACGGCCCAGTAGGTGTCTCCTCGTGCTGGGTTGTGCACGAGCGAGAGCACCGGTTGGGCTTCCTCGACCAGCGCGATGGCGACGGCGTATTCGGGAATCCCGCCTATGAATTCCTTGGTGCCATCGAGCGGATCTACCACCCACAGCAGTTGCTGCGCGAGCCGCTCGGGAGCATCTGCCGTCTCCTCGGACAGCCAGCCAGCCGGCACGAGCGCCAACAGGCGCTCGCGGAGCAGCGCGTCCGCCTCGTGATCTGCACGGGTGACGGGGGACAGATCCGACTTGGTCGCGACCCCCAATCCTTCGGCACGCACGCCTTCAATACATCGTCCTGCGGCCGCTGCGGCCTCGATTACCGCCGGAACGAGATCTCGAAACGAGTTGTCATGCATCACATCTATCCTGGGCGACATTCTAGCAGGCCGCCGCCCGCGGGCCGTTCCCATTGACGCTCACGGCGCGTTCGGCGAACGCGTCCTACCCCCGTGGTAGGGCCGCTTCGCCGAGGCGGCCGTTCATTTGCCTCGTTCCCATCCAGGGCGTATCATCGGCCACATATCAATACTAGGGTATAGCAATGACACGGACAATCGGCACACGGCGACGTCTCGCGTGCTTGCTCGTGGTGATTGTGAGCGCAGCGTCGCTAGCAGAGCTGGCCCAGGCTCAGGTGCGAGTACCAGACGGCTTCGACGAGCGCCTGGCAGTCGACGTCGGCCTCCCGCCCACGGCTCTCGCCTTCACACCCGATGGCCGAATGCTCATTGCAACCCAGTCGGGCCGGCTTCTGGTCAAGGTGGGAGACGAGCTACTGCCAACGCCGGCGGTCGATCTCTCGTCGCGCATCTGCAGCAACGTCGAGCGTGGCTTGCTCGGCGTCGCGGTCGACCCGGCGTTTGCCGAGAACCACTACATCTACCTCTACTACACGTTCAACAAGCATGGTACGTGCGAGACCAACTCGCGCCTCGTGCCGGTCAACCGCGTGTCGCGCGTCGTGCTCGGCGACGATAACCTGGTCGACGCCGAGACGGAGCTGATCCTCCTCGACAACATTCCGTCGACTGGCGGCAACCACAATGCGGGCGATCTGCGCTTCGGCCCCGACGGGTATCTCTACGTCGCCGTTGGCGATGGCGGCTGCGATTATCTCTTCGATAGTGGCTGCGCTGGAGCCAACAACGCTGCGCGCGATCCGCACGTCTTGCTCGGCAAGATCCTTCGCATCACGCGCGATGGAGGTATTCCGCCCACCAACCCGTTCCAAGGTCCGGGCACGGCGCCGTGCCGCTTGACGGGGAGAGCCGAGGCCGGCCTAGCCTGCCGCGAGACGTTTGCATCGGGCCTGCGAAATCCCTTTCGTTTCGCGTTCGATACGGATGCAGCGACACCGCGCTTGCTCATCAACGATGTCGGGCAGAACCAGTGGGAGGAGATCAACCTGGGTGTCCCCGGCGCCGACTACGGCTGGAACGAGCGGGAAGGTCCCTGTGTCGCGGGGTCGCGCGACGACTGTGGTCAGCCGCCCCAGGGCCTGACGAACCCGCTCCACGCGTATTCGCACTCGACCGGCTGCGGGTCGATCACCGGGGGCGCCTTCGTGCCGGCGGAGAGCGCCTGGCCTGCCGAATACGTTGGCACCTACCTTTTTGCGGACTTCAACTGCGGCAAGATCTTCGCGCTCGGGCCGGGAGCCGGCGGAGATTACCAGTCCACGACGTTCGCAGACGGCTTTGGCACGAGCAGCATCGTCACGATGACGTTTGGGCCTGTCGGCGGCCGGCTGGGACTCTACTATGCCACCTACCGTGGCGGCGGCGAGGTGCGGGTCATCACCTTCGAAGACAGCGGCAACCGAGCACCAACGGCAGCTGCGACCGCGACGCCACGTTCTGGTGGGACGCCGCTCACCGTGCTGCTGGATGCAACCGGAAGCAGCGATCCAGACGGCGATCGACTCTCGTTCGCGTGGGACTTCGGCGACGGCACGCCGACGCAGTATGGCCCTCGGCTCATTCATACCTACACGAGCGCGAGAACCTATACGGCTGAAGTCACGGTGCGTGACGCAAGCCACGAGAGCCGGGCCAGCGTGCGCATCGATGTGGGCAACAGGCCACCGGCACCGACCATCCTTTCTCCTGCGCCTGGCTTTCGTTTCAGTGTAGGCCAGACCGTCGTTTTGAACGGCCGGGCGTGGGATCGTGAAGATGGGACGTTCGTACCCAATCTCAGGTGGCGCGTGATCTTGCATCATGGATCGCACACGCACCCCTTCTTGCCGCCGACGATCGGGAACGGCATTGAAATCGTCGCGCCGCCGCCCGAAGACTTTCCCGGGGCCACCAATAGCTATCTCGAAATCGAGCTCACGGCGGTGGACTCGCAGGGGCTCGCCGCTACCGTCACCCAAAAGCTCTTCCCCCGGTGGGTTGGCGTCACGGTCACGAGCGTCCCAGCTGGCTTAGAGTTGTACGTCAACGAGACCCCGGTCCAAGCACCGTTCACGTTCATTGGGTGGCCCGGCTGGCAGATGCGTGTGATCGCTCCATCGCAGCCCGCGCCAGGGAACGCCGACGTCTGGCTGGTGCTCGATGAGTGGTCCGATGGGGGTGAAGCGGACCACCTCTTCGTTGTCCCGGACGCGCCGACCCGCCTCACAGCGCGATATCGTGCCACCGGGAACCTCGCGGTTGGACATCCCGCGGTGGCCTCCTCGGCAAGCTCCGCACCGCCAGCCATGGCGGTGGATGGAAGCGATCGAACGGCCTGGATCGGCGAAGCCGCAAGCCCACAGTGGCTGTTCGTCGATCTCGGCACGCCGCTATCCGTCGAGCGCATCCGTCTCAAGTGGGGTACGCAGCACGCCGCGGCCTACTCGTTCTGGACCTCCCAGGATGGCGTCGACTGGGCGCTCTTGCGGCGCGTCGGCTCCGACGACGGCGGGATCGACGATGCCGTTGGCTTCTCGGCGCGGGCGAGGTTCGTGGGGCTGTTCGTTGAGGAGAGCGCTCCTGGTCGAGGGGTTGCGCTCCGCGAGCTCGAGGTCTTCGGTCAGCTCCCACCATAGCCCGCACGCAAAGACGCTCTGCTACACCGAGCTCGTCGACACAAGCACGCCTAGTGTCCTGTTGGTCATGCTCACGATTGCCGCCACGGTCGCGCTTCTGCTCGGCGTTGTGGGGATCTACGCGGTGATTGCCTACATCGCAACGCAGCGGACTCGCGAGGTCGGCATCCGCATGGCGCTCGGCGCGCAGACTCGCGATGTGCGCCGGCTGTTTCTGCGTCATGGGCTCATGCTGACGCTGATCGGCGTTGTGCTCGGCGTTGGCGGAGCGATGCTGCTTACTCGCCTGATGTCCGCCCTGTTGTTTGGCGTTAGCCCGTTGGACCCGACGACCTACGCTGCGGTATCAGTAATCCTCGTGGCTGTCGCGCTTCTGGCGATGTATCTCCCCGCCCGCCGCGCCTCCCGCATCGACCCCATCGTCGCCCTGCGGTCGGACGGGTGATACTGCGCGAAAAGAGGAATCGGATAGCTTTCCCGCGAGCACGGCGCGCTCGGCGAGCGCGCCCTACCGTGGACGACGGTAGGGCCACCTCGCCGAGGCGGCCGCTGGACTTTCGTCAGCATCTGCGTGGCGATCGGCGCGTGACCCGTTGATCGTGCGGCGCAGCCAATGACGAGCCCAGGCAAGCTGCGACGTCGCCACGTGCCGAAGTAATGCCAGTCGAGTGGTTCTCGCGGGTGGTCGCAGCTGTCTCGTCTGGTACATGCGGAGGGCCTCGGCGCGGCGCAGCTTTCCAGACGATGTGCGAGGAAGCGTGCCGGGAGGCAGCAGCTCGATGACGTCGGGGGTCAGCGCCAAGCCGCTCAGCACGGTGTTGCGGATGGAGCCGACCAACTCGTCGTCTGGCTTTGGGCTCCGCCGATCACGCTCGGCGAGGATGACCAGCCGCTCGCGGCCCTCAGCCGATGAGTCCGCGACGGCCACGGCGCAACCACGCCGAAGCCCCGGTAGATCGGTGAGGAGCGTTTCGATTTCTTGCGGCGCATAATTCCGGCCGCGGATGATGATGAGATCCTTCGCACGACCGGAGATGTACAGATTGTCGCGATGGAAGAATCCGAGGTCGCCCGTGTCGAGCCAGCCATCACGAAGCAGGCGCCCGGTCGACTCCGGGTCGTTGTAGTACCCGTTTGTGATCGAGGGGCCGCGGACCCAAATGCGTCCGATCGAACCGTCATCGAGCCGAGCTTCCTGATCACGAACCTCGACATCGAGACCAGGCATCGAGCGTCCGACCGAGGGCAGCCGCCGGCCGGATCCCGGCTTGGCGACGCCCGATCTCGTCAGCGCCTCGCGGTCGAACTCGGTGATCACGGCTGGCTCGGCAGGATCGGAAAAGGTCACGGCGAGCCCAGCTTCGGCAAGGCCATACACCGGCGTGAGCGCCTCGGGTCGTAGTCCCCACCGGCTGAATCGGTCGATGAAGCGCTGCATCACGTTCGGATCAATGGCCTCGGCGCCGTTGAAGGCAATACGCCAGCTCGAAAGGTCCACACCGTCCATCTCCTCGTCACTGATCCGACTCAGGCAAAGACCATAGGCGAAGTCGGGAGCTGGCGATGCGGCGGCGGCATATCTGGATATCGTCTGCAGCCACAACGCCGGCTTGGCGAGGAACTGCTCGGGGCGCAGATACGTCAGCGTGGCCGGATGGTAGAGCCCCATGAACAGGCAACCGATCAGCCCCATGTCGTGGTACAGCGGCAGCCAGCAGACGCCTCCATTTTCCCGCTCCCCGTTACCGAGGAAGGAGACGAAACCATCGATCATCTCCAGGCTGTGCATCAGGTTTCGATGCGACAGCGTGACTGCCTTTGGATGCGTCGTCGTGCCCGAGGAGAACTGCAGCAACGCAGGCGCATCCGCCTGAGGCCGAATCGGATGCCACGCGGCATCCTGCAGCAGGTCGCCGGCATCGAAGATATGCGACAGCCCGTGGAGGCTCTCGACCGCTGGGCCGATCAACTTGCCGATCTGCGGGTCGATGACAAGGAATCTCGCGCCGATTTGCTGCAGCGCGCGTGCGGTTCGCGCAAAGTACTCGGTTAGCTTGCCGAGTCGAACCGGTGGATACAACGCCGTCGGCACTCCGCCGGCGAGCATCGTCCCCAAGAACGCATCGAAGAAGTGAATCGACGTGGGGAGCACAATCGCCACGCGGTCGCCCGGCTGAAGCCCCTGCCGCTGCAGCGTGCCGGCGACACGCATGGCGCGGTCGACGACGTCTCCATAGGGGTACAGTTGCGCGTTGCCGGTTCGGTCGGCGAAGCGGGCACCGTACTTCGTGCAGTCCTGCAGCGCCAACAAGGTCTCCGGGATGGTCTGGTAGCGAGGATTCATCACGGCTGTGGAAAGCGCAGACGTGCTAGCTCCGAACGCTGCGACGAGGAGACGCGATGTGTGATGAGCGCAACCAGGTCGCCCACGGTCTCGATCCGCTCGAGCGGGTCCTGACCGCCAACGTCCAGCACGATCCCGTACCGTGTCTCGAGCTCACTGAGCAGCACCACCTGCGTCAGCGAGTCCAGCTGCAGTCCTTCGATGAGCGAGGTGCTCGAGTCGATCCGGTCGATCTCCTCCGGACGAAGCTTGAGCTCGTCGCGAGCGATCTGCTTCAGGTGCGCGACGACCGATGTGCCAATGGCAACCGCCGAGACGTCTTCCATAGCCTTCTCACGTCGTGTCGGTAGGGCCGCCTCGCCGAGGCGGCCGTGACGGCGCTCGGCGACCGCGCCCTACTATCTCCTCAAGTTTCGCGTTCTCAAGGCTTCACGCCTCGAACGGCAAGCGCCGTTACCTGGCCGGCCCAGGACCAGGCGATGGAGATCGCCGTCAGATGATCTTTCACACGCCGGGCGTCTGGGCGCACGAAATCGAGTCCAAGATCAGGCTCCGGGATCTGCAGGCGCGCAATCGGCGGCAGCCAACCCTCATGGAGCGCGAGGACCGACAGTCCCAGCTCGACAGAAGACCCAGCCGCGCCGAGGTAGCCTGTCTGACTCTTGAAGGCGGTAATCGGCACGGTAGGTCCGAAGAGCTCCGCCAGCAGCTCCGCCTCCGCCTGATCTCCTGCGAGAGTCCCGATGCCGTGCGCGATGACCACGTCCGCGTCAGCGCCATCGAGCGCAGCGGCCGCCGCGGCGCGTGATGCCTGCAGCGCGCGCCGTGGCTCTGGGATGTCGTCTGCAACCATGCCGCAGCCGCAGCCCACCAGCTCCGCGAGGATCGGAGCGCCGCGTGCCTCCGCGACATCGCGACGCTCCAGCACGAGGAAACCGGCGCCCTCGCCGAGCACGACGCCGTCCCGCTCCCTGTCGAAAGGACGATACGCGCGGTCTGGAGCAGTGGCAGACAGCAGGCCGGCTCGCGCGTACGCGAGATAGGTGGAGGAGGTGAGCAGCGATTCGTACCCACCGGCAATGGCGACGTCGCAGCGTCCCTCGACCAGGTCGTGAAACGCCGACATGATGGCGAGAGCCGACGCCGTATCCCCTTGCACGAAGTTGCCGCTCGGCCCCTGCGCGCCGAGCTCGGACGACAGGAAGCCAATGCCGGCGTTGGCGAGCGTCTTCAACGAGAAATAACGGTCGACGAGACGGGACGGACGGCCGCCGAGGTATCTGAAGTCGAGATCGTCTCGACCGTCCCAGGCGGCCGTGAGTGCCGGAAAGAAGATCGTGCAATCCACGCCGGTCTGACCGGATCCGGTGTAGAGGCCGATACGATAGGGGTCGAACCGATCGAGCTCGATGCTGGCGTTCGCCACTGCTTCTTTCGCCGCCCTCAGCGCGTACTTGACGCTCTGGCCCATCAACTTGGCGTTCTTCGGTGACCCGAGCCAATCGCTGATATCGAAGTCGGCCACCTCGGCGGCGGCACGGCAGGGATGGCCGGCAACGTCGAACCGGCGCAGTGGTCCAATCGCCGACTCACCATCTCGGCTCCGTTGACTGGCCTCCTTGGCCGAAAGGCCTAGCGGCACGGTCAATCCAACGCCCGTGATCACGACGGCGGATTCGCGCATCACGTTATCCCTGACCCAATCCGCTCCCTTGGTGTTGCCTACGTACTGCGTCTTGATTCCTGATCCCTTCCTCTTCGGCGCGATTGCGATACAGGGCCCGATCCACGGTACGCCGCATTTCTTCGACTTCCAGTGTGCCGCCCAGGAACGCGCTGATGCGGTGAGCCTCTTCTGCGGGATTGGCGAGCGCGGTCCGATACTCGACATCGAGCGTCGTGAAACAGGGCCGCTCGACCAGCATCCGCCTGACCTGCTGGAGATGGCGATCGTAGAGCTGCACGAGCGCTTCCTCACTCGCTGCGCCGCCGTCCGTGCCTCGCTGCGCGATCATCTTGTCCTGCGACGCGACGACCTCACGCAGATCTCGGTGCATGAAGATCACACGATATTCATACGTGTGCGGTAGATAAGAAAGGAGCGAGGAGACGACCTTGACGGCTTTGCCTCGGGCTGCGACGAGCCACGAGGAATCAGGCGCCACGGCGAGACGCTGAACGGGCTCGAACTCGAAGTAGCCCTTGGGATTGCTCTCGTCCGGCGTCCGGACACCGTCACTGAGGATCGCCACGCCGCCCGCCTGGAGCATACCCATGGTCATGGATGTGCCGGAGCGGGGCAGGCCAGAGACGACAATCACGGGCAGCTCAGCGGTCATGCGTCTTCTCCTCGCAGCGTGTCGGGCAGGTGGGGGTTTGGCCTTGCACGGCCATGGGGCGGATGTTAGAATCGCAGCCCTCCAAGACACTATACACGCGTATAGTGTATGGCTGCGCGAGCCCATGCTCATTGCGAAGACGCAGAATAGTAGGGCGTCGATCGCGCAGGCGACACAATTGAAGTCCGGGAGCCCCACACGGGCAATGTATATAGGCTGACCACTGGCCCGACCCCGGCGGCACACAAGATGCAGGACCTCTCCGCCAGCTTGGCGCGTGCGTGTCAGTGGCGCGTGAGCGGGTGGGGTCTCTTGCACTACGGCGCCGACCCCGTTGGTGCCGGCTGGTTGGAGGATGAATGCACCGCGTCGCAATCACGGGGCTCGGCTGGGTCACCGCGCTCGGGCGCAACGTGCGCACGGTGTGGTCGCGCCTGCTTGCCGGTGACAGCGGGATTCGGGTCATCTCGTACTTCGATGCGTCGGAATACGCCTGCAAGGTTGCTGCCGAGATCGGCGGCCTCGCAGAGACCGGTCCGGCGCTCGAGTCCGTGCCGCGAGGGCACTGGCGACGCACCGTAAAGCTCTTCACCATGAGTGCCGAGGAAGCCTACGCGGACGCCGGCTTGGCGCACGCTCGCCTCGACCCGCAGCAGATTGGCATTGTGGCCGGGACGAGCGTCAACTACGTAAACATCAACCTCCTCCGCTACTACTACCGGTTTCGTCGGCATGACGCGCCAGCGCTCGACCTCGCGCGCTTCGCGCGAGACGGCTGTCAACCCGAAAGCGCCTTCAGTCGACGTCTTGGCGACTTCACAGCGGCGGTCCCGGCCAAGCTGCTCGGCTGCCGCGGCCCGAACGTCGCCATCGATACCGCCTGCGCGGCGAGCGGCCACGCGATTGGCGAGGCCTTTCGATACATCCGCCGGGGCAGCGCCCTCGCGATGATCGCCGGCGGCGCCTCGGCCGTGATCAACCCGATCGGGATCCTGGCTTTCTCGGTGCTTCGCGCCCTCAGTCGGAATCCGGATCCCACAGAGGCCTCACGGCCGTTCGATCGTGGCCGCGACGGCTTCGTCATGGGTGAAGCGGGCGGCGCCGTCGTCCTCGAGAACTTGGACCACGCCCGCGCGCGCGGCGCCCGCATCTATGCCGAGCTCGCCGGTTTCGGCAGCACGACCAACGCCCATACGCTGACCGACCCGTCGCCCGACGGCATCTGTGAGGCACACGCGATGCGGCTCGCCCTCGACGACGCCAAGCTGTCCAGTGACGCGATTGACTACATCGCCGCGCACGGCACGTCGACCCGCAAGAACGACGCGGTCGAGAGCCAAGCCATCAAGCGGCTGTTTGGCGCCCACGCCCCACGCCTGCTCGTCTCGTCGAACAAGGGACAGCTGGGACACACAATTGCTGCGGCCGGCGTGAGCAATCTCATTGCAGCCGCGAAGGCCATGACCGAGTGCGCGGCGCCTCCGACCGCCAATCACCATGAGCCAGATCCAGAGTGCGATCTCGACTATGTGCCGAACCGAAGCCGGCCGGCAGAGATTCGGGCGGCATTGGCGAATGCCTTCGCGTTCGGCGGGCAGAACGCGGTGTTGGCGCTGCGGCAGGTGGAAGCGTAGGGGAGCTACGAAGAACCGAGAAGAGTCCTTCGTGGTGAGTGTTCTTCGTGGTTGGCCGATCGGAAAGGCGGTTGGAAATGTCGAACAATTCGATCTCACACACAGAGGTCTACGAGCGATTTGCTTCCATCGTGGCCACGAGCCTCCGGATCGATCCCGAGCAGGTCACGCCCGACGCCGGTCTGCACGATCTTGGAGCCGAGTCGTTGGACCTCATCGAGATCACGATGGAGAGCGAGAACGAGTTCGACATCTTGATGCCCGAACGAAACATCTTCGACACGGCACAGGAGGTGTTCGGCCACGACGTCTTGGAGACCAACGGGATGCTGACCGACGAGGGACGCTGTCTGCTTCGTCGCCGGCTGCCCGAGATCGATGCGAGCGTCCTGGCAGAGACGACGTCGGTGGCTGATGCGCGGAAGCTGTTTCTGCGCGTGGACACCTGGCTCCGGTTGATTCAGGGGCTCGTGGAGCACTCGCCCCGGCTGTGCTCCGCCTGCGGCACGGCCCGACGGAAGTCGACGCCTGGGCTTCTCCGTTGTCCGCAGTGTCGCTCCGAGGCGGCGATCCCCTCCGGCGACGAGATCAACCAGCGCTGGGTGCGCGAGTACTACGAGCAGGAATATCTCCCGTCGCGGCCTTCCGCGACCGTGTCGTCGCAAATCGCCTCGTCGGTCGACGAGGTCGAACAGCGCGCCTGATCGGCGCGATCGAATCGGAGCAAATCTCGGTCATGATCGCTGGGCTCACACACAAGGGGAGGGAGTCCTTCACGATCGCCGCCAGCACCATTGCGGGTTGGCCCGATCCTGGAATCGCTATCGCCGCGAGCCGCAGCGGTGGCGTTGGCATTCTGAATCTCGTCCACGTTCGCGACCGCGCCGCGGCCCGTCGTGCGATGCATCGTCTGGCGCAATACGGAAAAGGTGTGCTGGCCGTCAAGCTCGCACCAGACGAGCCGGAGCTCTCGACCGACATCCTGCATGATCTGCCCGCCGCGGTGGATCTCGTGATTGCCTGTGCCGCGGATGCGCAGACGCTCGAGACGTTCGTGGCGGCTGTCCGTGCGATCGGCCGTCGCGTGTGGCTGGAGTGTACCTCGGTCGAGGATGCGGACCTGGGACGAGCCTGTGGCGTTGATGGCCTCATCGCCAAGGGGCACGAAGCTGGCGGGTTCGTCGGCGAGGAGACGACCTTCATCTTGTTGCAGCGGCTGCTGGCGCGCTCCGATCTCCCCGTGTGGGCGGCGGGCGGCATTGGGCTGCAGACGGCGCCGGCATGTCTCGTGGCGGGCGCGGCGGGCGTCGTTTTGGAGAGCCAGCTCCTGTTGACGCCGGAGTCTGGCTTGCCGGAATCGGTTCGCCGGATCGTCGAAAGCATCGACGGCAGCGAGACGATCTGTCTGGGCTCTGAGCTCGGAGACGCGGTCCGCGTCTATCGATCGCTTGGGGCGCCCATCATCGACGAGTTGCAGCCGCACGCGGCGCCGGGCCTTGGTCGGTCGCGCTTCGGCGAGCCGGCCAACTGGCGCGCCACCATCCGGGCCCACGTGGGCTGGGGAGATCCGGCGAACAACCTCTGGCTGCTGGGCCAAGAGGCCGCGTTTGCAGCGTCTCTCGTCAGACGGCACAAGAACGTCGCCGGGATCGTTGGTGCGCTCCACGCGTCTTGCGGGGCACACATCGCCGCGGCCAAGGAGGCGCGAGCGCTCGCCCCAGGCGCTCCGCTCGCGCAGGCGCACGGAACTCGCTATCCAATTGTGCAAGGCCCGATGACGCGGGTCAGTGACACGCCGGCTTTCGCAGAAGCGGTTGCCGACGGTGGCGGCCTTCCCTTCTTGGCGCTTGCGCTCATGCGAGGACCCCAGGTTCGGACCCTGCTCGAAGAGACGCAGGCACGGCTGGGGACGCGACCGTGGGGCATCGGCATCCTGGGCTTCGTTCCTCCGGACCTGCGGCAGGAACAGCTGGATGTCGTGCAAGATTTCCATCCGCCGGCCGCGTTGATTGCTGGAGGTCGACCGGACCAGGCAGCAGCGTTGGAGGCACGCGGCGTCGCGACATATCTACACGTGCCTGCGCCGGCGCTCCTCAGCCTCTTTCTGGACGAGGGCGCCCGCCGCTTCGTCTTCGAAGGCCGCGAGTGCGGCGGGCACGTGGGTCCACGCAGCAGCTTCGTTCTGTGGAGCTCGATGGTCGAGCTGCTCCTCGACGCCATCCGTGGCGGCGTGGACGCCGAGGAGCTGCACGTGCTGTTTGCCGGAGGTATCCACGACGCCCGATCGGCGGCGATGGTGCAGGCCATTGCCGCACCGTTGGCGGCCGCGGGCGTGCGCACCGGTATCCTCATGGGAACGGCCTACCTCTTCACCGAAGAAGCCGTTCGGTCCGGCGCAATTCTCAGTGACTTCCAAGAGCAAGCCATTGCTTGCACGCGCACGGTGTTGTTGGAGACGGGGCCCGGGCACTCCACGCGTTGCGCCGAGACTCCTTTCTGTGACCTGTTCCACAGCGCCAAGCGAGACCTCGTTGCCCAAGGGCGTCCTGCTGGCGAGATCCGCGACGAGCTCGAGAGCCTCAATGTCGGACGGCTTCGCGTCGCGTCGAAGGGCATCACACGTGCGACCGATGACGGCGCCCACAGCGAGCCCCGTTACACCGCTGTCAGTGCGGAGCAGCAGCGACGCGACGGCATGTACATGCTCGGCCAACTCGCCGTGCTTCGCAATCGCGTCTGCAGCATTGCAGAGCTCCACGAGGACGTGTCGCGGGGCAGTGAGCGATTGCTCGATCGCCAGTCGGTCGACACCAGGGTGCAGGAGCGACCATTCCGCCACGCGCCTTGTGACGTGGCCATCGTCGGCATCGGATGCCTCTTGCCTCGTGCCTCCGACGCCTCCACCTTCTGGCACAACATCCTCTCCAAGGTAGACGCCATTACCGAGGTGCCGAAGGAGCGCTTCGACGTCGATCGCTATTTCCACCCCGACCGTCATCGGCCGGACAAGATCTACTCGCGCTGGGGCGGCTTTCTGGACGATGTGACGTTCGATCCGGTGCAGTATGGGATCCCGCCGAACGCGCTGTCGTCTATCGATCCGGTTCAGTTGCTGACGCTCGAGGTCGTCCATCAGGCGTTGCAGGATGCGGGCTATCTCGATCGCGAGTTCGCCCGCGAGCGGGCGTCGGTCATCCTCGGTGCTGGCGGCGGGCTTGGCGATCTCGGCCTTCAGTACGGCTTCAGAGCGACCCTGCCGATGATGGACGTGGACGGCTCTTCGTCCGACGTCCTCGAACGGCTGCCGCAGTGGACCGAGGACTCCTTCCCCGGCATCCTACTGAACGTCATTGCCGGCCGCGTCGCCAACCGCTTCGACCTCGGCGGTGCGAACTTCACGGTCGATGCGGCATGTGCTTCGTCACTTGCGGCTGTCTACCTCGCCGCGCGTGAGTTGTCCTCTGGATCCAGCGATCTGGTGATCGCCGGAGGGGTGGATACCGTCCAGAGCCCATTTGGGTATCTCTGTTTCAGCAAGACGCAAGCGCTGTCACCGCGCGGTCGCTGCCGCGCCTTCGACGCCACGGCCGACGGCATCGCAATCAGCGAGGGGCTCGCGGTTGTCGTGCTCAAGCGACTGGCCGACGCCGAGCGGGACGGCGATCGCATCTACGCCGTGATCAAAGGTGTTGCGGCCTCGAGCGACGGGCGGGACAAGAGCTTGACGAGCCCTCGGCCGCAAGGGCAGATGCGCGTGCTCGAGCGCGCCTACGCCGAGGCCGGGTTCTCGCCGAGCAGCGTTGGCCTCATCGAGGCTCATGGCACGGGAACCGTCGTGGGCGATGCTGCGGAGGTCGCGTCGCTGACAGAGGTCTTTCGAAAGGCCGGCGCATCGACCGGCACCTGTGCGCTCGGCTCGGTCAAGTCGATGATCGGGCACACGAAGAGCACGGCCGGCGTCGCTGGTCTCATCAAAGTGGCGTTGGCCCTCTACCACAAAGTGCTCCCACCAACGCTCCACGTCGAGCGGCCGAATCCAAAGCTCCAAGAGCCGGAGAGCCCGTTCTTCCTCAACACCGACGCCACACCATGGATCTCCCGCCCAGACGGGGTGCCCCGCCGCGCCGGAGTCAGCGCGTTTGGATTCGGCGGCACGAACTCCCACGCCGTGCTGGAGGAATACGGCGGCGACTTTCGAGATCGCGCCGCGCACGTCGCCGATCCGATCTGGCCCGCGGAGGTGTTCTTCTGGCGCGCCGACTCTGCCACCGCGCTCGAGACAACACTCGCCACGCTCGAGCAATCGCTCGAGCGTGGCGCTCGCCAATCCCTCGAGCGTGGCGCTCGCCAATCCCTCGAGCGTGGCGCTCGCCAATCCCTCAGTGGTCTTGCTGCAGCCGTATGCTGCGGCTCTTCAGGCCATAGCGGCCTTGCCCACCGACCTGTCCGCCGAAGCGCGGAGCGCGAAGGCGGAAGCGGCGAAGCCGCGAAGGCGGCAGTGCGACTGGCCATTGTCGCCGGCAGCTTGGAGGATCTGCGCGCCAAGTTGGCGCAGGCGCGAGGGCTCCTCACGGGATCCCAAAGTGTCGAGCGTCCGGTCCCCCTGGCGAACCGCCGCGGCGTTTATCTATCAGTTGGTCCGGACGCGTCCGCCAAGATCGCGTTCCTCTTCTCTGGCCAAGGCTCCCAGCGCCCCAACATGCTGCGAGACCTCGCCGTGCGGTTCGGGGATCTGCGCGAGAGCGTCGAGCGGGCCGACCGGCTGCTGTCCGGTCGATTGCCGCATCCGTTGAGCGCGTATATCTACCCCGCGCCCGCATTCGACGATGAGGCTCGCCAACGGCAGCGCGCGGCGATCACGGATACGCACGTGGCGCAGCCGGCGCTGGCCGCCATAGAGGTCGGGGCCGCGGAGCTGTTGGCACGGCTCGGCATCCGCCCAGACATGACCGCCGGTCACAGCTACGGCGAGTATGTCGCATTGTGGGCTGCCGGTGTGCTCGACGAATCGGCGCTGTTCGAGATCTCCGAGATTCGCGGGCGCGTGATCAAGGAATCGCTCGGCGGCGACGCCGGGACGATGGCCGCCGTCTACGCGGCGGCGGATGAAGTCGTCCAGGCACTCGCGGCCCAAGGCGACGCGCCTGCCGAAGTCTGGCTGGCCAATCTCAACTCACCGCGCCAGACCGTGATTGCGGGCGGTACGGCTGCTCTTGAAGAAGCCACCCGTCGGCTTGCAGGTGCCGGGCTCAAGAGCCAACCAATCCCGGTGGCCTGTGCGTTTCACTCGCCGCTCATGCAGGCGAGCCAGGTGCGATTGGCGGCCGCCTTGTCCGCCACGGCATGGCAGCGGCCGCGGATACCGGTCTATTCGAATTCTCTGGGAGCGCCCTATCCCGATGATCCGGGAGAGGTCGCGCAGCTGCTCGCTGAGCATCTGATACGGCCCGTCCGCTTCGTCGATGAAATTACGGCGATGTACGACGCCGGTGCGCGGCTCTTCTTGGAGGTCGGGCCGGGGACGACGCTCTCGGCTCTCGCCAGGCAAATCCTCGACCAACGCGACGGCCTGGTGCTCTCGATCGATGGCTCGGGCCCCGATGGCTTGGTGCAGCTCCTGCACACCATCGGCCAGCTGGCGGCACACGGCGTTCCCGTGGACTTCGAAGCGTTGTTCAGCGACCGCGTCACCGAGCGGGTCGACCTCGGTCGCCTGACCGGTCGGGCCGATGGCACACGTCGCGGGTCGGCGCTGTGGTTGGTCAATGGTGGACGTGCCCGCCCGGCCGAAGTCAAGGCCGTCGCGACGGATCGTGGGAAGGAGATCCCTGCTATGGCCAAGCCTCACCCCCCGGCCACCCCTGAACCTCGAACCTCGAACCTCGAACCTCAAACCTCGCCCGTCGCCCCTCGCCCGTCGCCTCTTGCCCCTCCTCCCTCGCCCCTGGTCCCTGGCCCCTCCGTTCAGCGCGGCGGCGAAGAAGAAGTGCTGGCCCAGTTTCAGCAGGTCATGCGGCAATTCCTCGACACGCAAGCCACGGTCATGACGGCGTTTCTGCAAGGGCGATCCGCGGAGGGCATGCAAGACGCGGATTGGCCCGTCGCTGCACCCGCGGTAGCTTCACCTCCTGTACGACAGCCCTTCAGAGCCGCCAACGACGCGGTCCCATCTTCCGAGGCCGTCTCCTCGGCCTCGCCGCAACCCGCTATCACGGAGAGCATGTCTGCTCCGGTTGCAGCGGAACCACGCGCCGCTGCAGAGGTCGCGGAGGAGGACCACGCGGAAAGCGTCGTCGCGCGGCTTCTCCGGATCGTGAGCGATCGGACCGGCTATCCGATCGAGATGCTCGATCTCGATCTGGACATGGAGGCGGACCTCGGCATCGATTCGATCAAACGGGTGGAGATTCTCAGCGCCTTCCAGCGACAGTCGACGCCGGCGGAGCAGACCAACGTCCAGGGACTCATGGATCGGCTGACGCGATTGAAGACCCTTCGTGAGCTGACTCGCGAGCTGACCGGGGCGGGGGATGGCGAACCGGAGCCGCCAGGACCGGGCCGCGAGACGCCACGCCGGCGCGGCGAAACGGCAGATGGACCAGCATCGCAGGAGCCGGAACGCGCCGCGGATGAGAGCGCGGTGTTCGCGTCCAGCGACCTGCCGCGTTTGACGTTGGTCTCGTGTGACACGCCGCTGGTCGGCGCGGCTTCCGCACTCTCGCCCGGACGCGTGTCCGTGATTACCGATGACGAATGCGGCGTTGCCCATCAGATTGCGGCCGAGCTGCGCGCTCGCGGCGAGCGTCCAGTCGTGCTGCGCCAAGGCGCGAAGGAGGCGGCGGCTCGGCCCGGGGTCTACGAGACGGACGTCACCGATCCCGAGTGTGTGGCTCGCGTGCTGGATCAGATCCGCCGAGACCATGGACCAATCGGTGGAGTTCTGCATCTGCTTCCACTCGCGCCGTGGGCGCCGCTGGAAGAGCTGAGCCTCGAGGCATGGCGCGCTCGCGTGCGACACGACATCACCAGCCTGTATGCGGTCGTGCGCGCGGCGCGGCCGGACCTCGAGCGGCCCGACGGCACCGGAGGAACGTTTCTCGCCGCGGTCACGAGCATGGGCGGCGCACTGGGCACGAAGCCGTCGCCCTCCATCATCCCGACGCACGCTGGTGTCGTAGCCACGATCCGCACCTTGGCGTTGGAGCTGCCTGTTCGGTGCAAGGCGATCGATCTGGATTCGAGAGAGCCGGTCTCGGTGCTCAGCCGGCGGGTGTTCGACGAGATTGCCAGTGATGACCGCACGCTGGCGGTGGGCTACGAGTCAGGGCGACGCGTCACCGTTGCGCCGGTGCCCGCGCCGCTCGACGTGTCTGGAATCTCGGCGGTGCCCTGCATCGATTCGAACGGGGTCGTGCTGCTCACGGGCGGCGCCAGAGGAATCACGGCAGAGGTCGCCTACGCGCTGGCGCGCCGTTACCGCCCGACGCTCGTGTTGGTGGGTCGCGCGCCGGAGCCATTCGGCAACGAGCCCATTGAAACGGCAAGCATCGAGGATCCTCAGCGGTTGAAGACGGCGCTGGCGGCGTCGCTGCGGGCGGGCGATCCCCATGTGCGCCCTGTCGACGTCCAGCGCGCTTGGCGCGATCTGCTCAGCCGCCGCGAGATTGCGCGGAACCTCGCGCGCTTGCGCGACGCCGGCAGTCACGTGGTCTATCGGCAGGTCGACGTGCGCGACGAAGCGGGCTTCGGAGGTGTGATCGACGAGATCTACCGCCAGTACGGGCGGCTCGACGTCGTCGTGCACGGGGCGGGCGTCATCGAGGACCGTTTGATTGGCGACAAGACACCCGACTCATTCGACCGCGTCGTGCATACCAAGGCCGACAGTGTCTTTCTCCTGTCGCGTCTGCTCCGGCCGGAGAGCCTGAGAGCCTTGGCGCTGATGTCGTCGGTGACCGCGACGTTCGGCAATCGTGGACAGTTCGACTATGCCGCGGCAAACGGCATCCTCAACGGGTTCGCCGCGCGGCTGTCGACACGGTGGCCGGGGCGCGTGGTGGCATTGAATTGGGGGCCGTGGGCTGGCGCCGGCATGGCGTCGCCGGATGTTCACGCTCAGTTTCGCGCGCGCGGTGTCGAGCCAATCGCCATCGAAGAGGGGGCCAACGCCACGATCCAGGAGTTGACCAATCCCAACCGCGCGGATGCGATTGTCGCGTTTGGCGATGGGCCGTGGCTGCGCACCACACAGCAGGGGGCAGGGCTGTCGCAGGCCGAGTTGGAGAAGACTGCATGACGCCTCCGGATGTCGCCATCGTCGGCATGGCGTGCGTCTTTCCGGGCGCGCGGAACGTGCAGGAGTACTGGGAGAACATCCTGGCCAAGGTGAGCGCCATTGGCGATCCGCCCGCCGACTGGGAAGCGGAGCTCTTCCTAGACCCGGATGTCGACGCCAACGATCGGATCTACTGCAGCCGGGGCGGCTATCTCGGCAACCTGGCCGAGTTCGATCCGCTCGAGCACGGCGTGATGCCGAACGCCGTCGACGGCGGCGAGCCGGATCATTTCCTGGCGCTCCGTGCGGCCCATGAAGCCTTGAAGGACGCCGGTTATCTGGCGACGGACATCGCGGGCGCCAAGTCCGAAGTGATCATCGGCCGTGGCTCCTACGTCAATCGAGGGAACACCACGGCGATCCAGCACGGCATCATCGTTGATCAGGTCCTGCGCATCCTGAAGCAGCTGCACCCGGAGCACACAGGCGAGGAGCTCGTGGCGGTGAAGCAGGCGCTGAAGTCCAGCCTTCCACCGTTTCATGCGGAGACGGCGCCAGCGCTCGTCCCGAACATCATCAGCGGGCGAATAGCGAACCGGCTCGACCTGATGGGACCGAACTACATCGTCGACGCGGCGTGTGCCTCGTCATTGGTCGCCGTGGATCTGGGGATGCGCGACCTGCGGAGCGGGCGCTGCGATCTGGCAGTGGTCGGCGGCGTGCATGCGTCGACGCCGCCGGTCATCACGATGATCTTCTGCCAGCTCAAGGCGATTTCACGGACGGGCCAGATTCGCCCGTTCGACCGCTCGGCCGACGGCACGCTGCTGGGTGAAGGTGTCGGCATGCTCGTGCTCAAGCGTCTCGAGGATGCCGAGCGGGCCGGCAATCGCATCTACGCCGTGCTGAAGGAGATCGGCACGGCGAGCGATGGACGGGCCCTGGGACCGCTCGCTCCGCGCGTCGAAGGTGAGGAGCTTGCGCTGCGACGGGCGTACGAGGGCGCGGGTATCGACCCTCAGACCATCGGTCTGCTCGAAGCCCACGGCACGGGTACCGTTGTGGGTGACGCCGTCGAGATCGAAGCGCTGCGGCGAGTGTTCGGCACGCCAAACGGGTCGACGCGGGCACTCGGCTCGGTGAAGTCGATGATTGGCCATCTCATGCCGGCGTCTGGAATCGCCGCGCTGATCAAGGTGGCGCTCGCCCTGCATCACAAGGTGCTGCCGCCCACGCTCAACTGCGACGATCCGAATCCGGCGCTCGACCTGGCCACGAGCGGCTTCTACATCAACGGCGAGGCTCGACCGTGGCTGCACGGCCGGCGCGACACGCCGCGCCGCGCCGGCGTGAACGCATTCGGCTTTGGCGGTATCAACGCGCATGCCGTGCTCGAGGAGCATCCCGCCGGCGCCGAGACCTTCAGCTTTGCGCATCGCTGGGAAACGGAGCTGGTGATCCTCTCCGCCTCGTCACGAGCGGGCCTTGCCGAGTCCGCTGCGGAGCTCCGAGCGTTGGTCGACGCGCAGGGCGATGTCGCATTGAAGGATCTCGCTTTTACCCTCAACGTCGGTTCCGATCTCGGGCCCGTTCGGCTCGCGATCGTCGCCGGCACAACGCAGGACCTGGCACAAAAACTCGAGCGCGCGGAGGCCGCGCTACGTGACCCACGTTGTACGCGACTGCGAGACAACAACGGGGTCTACTTCTTCGACCAGCCGCTCGCCCAACAAGGCAGTGTGGCCTTTGTCTTTCCGGGTGAGGGCTCGCAGTACCCAAACATGCTGGCGGACCTCTGCCTGCATTTTCCGGTGGTTCGTGCGACGTTCGACTTCATGGATCGGGCGTTCATCGACCATCCGCGCGGCTATTTGCCGAGCGAGGTGATCTTTCCACACGAGAAAAAGGCACCCGACCGCCTGTGGGAAATGGACACCGGAGCCGAGGCCGTCTTCGCGGCCAACCAGGCGATGGCGGCGCTGCTCGGAGCGCTGCAGATCCGTCCCAGGTTCATGACGGGCCATAGCACCGGCGAGCACTCCGCCTTGCTCGCGTCGGGCATCATTCGCGTTGCCTCGGAGGAGGAGCTCATCGAGCACGTTCGTGGCGTGAACGCGTCATTCGAGCGTCTGAAGCTATCCGATGACATTCCTGGTGGCGTGCTGGTAGCCGTCGGCGGCGTGGACCGAAGCGTTCTGGAATCCTTGACCGAGCGGAGCGGTGGCTCCTTGCATATCGCGCTTGACAATTGCCCTCATCAGGTCGTTCTCTGTGGCACGGACGCGAGCGTGGAGGCAGCCATGCGGGAGCTACAGGCGCTTCGCGCTATTTGTCAGCGTCTTCCCTTCCAGCGGGCTTACCACACCCCGTGGTTCGAAAGCTTTTGCGAGCCGCTGCGTGCGTATTTCGATCGCGTGCGGATAGGGCCGTCCGATGTCGAAGTGTACTCCTGTGTAACGGCGCAGCCCCTGCCATCGGATCCCGATGGCGTGCGATCGCTGGTGGCGTCACAGTGGGCTCGCGCCGTTCGCTTCCGAGACACCGTCGAGGCCATGTACGCCCGTGGTGCCCGCATCTTCGTCGAAGTCGGGCCGAAGTCCAATCTCACGGGCTTCATCGAGGATACATTGCGCGGTCGCACGTACATGGCCATTCCGTCCAACACGGCGCATCGCTCTGGCATTACCCAGCTCAATCATTTACTCGGTCAGCTGGTGGCGCAGGGTGTGCCGATGGACCTCGCGGCCCTGTACGCACGACGCGATCCGAAGCGGGTGGATCTCGCGTCGGGTGCCAAACCAGTCCGTCCAGCGAAACCGTCTCGTCGCTTGCGCCTCAAGACCGGGTTGCAGCCGCTTCGCCTTCCCGCGGACTTCGTGCTTCCGGGTCTCGCAACCCGTACGAAGGAGACCGCTGCGCCGGCACACGATGTCCCACCAGCCCGCCCGCCGTCAGCGTTACGTGGTAGCGAGGGGCCTATAACCCCCTCGCCCTCTCTCTCGTCACCGATGCTCGAGCATCTCGAGACCATGGACCGCTTCCTCCGCCTGCAGGCGAATGTCCTCGGCAAGTATCTGAGACGACGCCCTGCGCACCGCGGTTCGGGAAATTCGGTGGCACGTCCGATGGCCGTCCTTGACGCCCCTCCGTTCATCGGAGACGTCGAGGAGCTCGTTCCCGGCCGGCGCGTCGTTGCCACGCGGCGGATCGATCCCACGGAAGACCGGTGGATTCGAGATCACGTTCTGGGTCGACAGGTGTCTGCCGACGACCCGGAGCTGGACGCGCTGCCCGTGGTGCCCTTGACCGTCAGCATGGAGATCCTCGCGGAGGTGGCCTCGCTCCTTCAAGACCGCCGGCTCTTCGTCGGGATGAGAGACGTCCGAGCATATCGGTGGATTGCGCTCGACGATGGTCTTGTCACGCTGCGCGTGACGGCCGAGGCGACATCGGGACATCGCGGCGAGGTGCACGCCAAGATCGAAGGGATCGGGGATCAGGAATCGGGAAACAGGAAACGGCTTGCCATGAGCGAGCCTGACGGCCCGCCGGAGGCGGGCCGTCAGGCGAGTCGAATGGTGTTCGTCGAGGGGACGCTGCTGTTTGCTGATGCCTATCCTGCGCCGAGGCTTGCCGATTCCTTCGCGTTGACCGACGAGCGGCCGTCGGAGTGGACATCGGATCGGCTGTATCGCGACGGAATGTTCCATGGTCCCGCGTTCCGTTCTGTGCGGTCCGTGGATCGAGCCGGCAGCGACGGCGCGAGTGCCACGTTGCAGACGCTCACGACCCACGGGCTGTTCGCCTCCCGGCCCGAGCCTCGCTTCCTCATGGATCCGGTGCTTCTGGACGGCGCGGGTCAAGTGCTGGCGTTCTGGGCGAAGGAGCGCCTCGAGACTGGGGTGGACGTGTTCCCGTATCGAGTGAGCTCGTTGCGGCTGTATGGTCCTGTTCCTTCGTCTGGCTCGCAGATGACCTGCCGGCTCCGTGCCGGCGCCCTTGGCGATGACCAGACTCGCTGCGACTTTGCTCTGGTCGACGCCGCGGGCGCCGTTTACTGCGAAGTCGAAGGTTGGGAGGATCGGCGATTTCGCCTGCCACGGCCCCTCGTCTCGCTGCAAGTCGACCCGCAGCGCACCTATCTGAGTCGCTCGTGGCAGACGTCCATCGACGGCGTTGCTCCTCCAGACGAAGTGGCATGCAGTCGCCTCGACGATCTTCCGGAGACGCTCCTCCTGGGTCACGGTGCGATTTGGCTGAACGTGGTGGCGCACCTGGTTTTGAGCCGCCGGGAGCGCGAGCGCTGGCGCGGGCTGCCAGCCGCGCCTGCACGGCGATGCGAATGGCTGCTGGGGCGGGTCGTCGCAAAAGACGCCGTTCGGCGGCTCATCGCCGAGCGCTTTGGGGTCGACCTCTGCCCGGCCGATGTGGAAGTCTTGCCGGCCGAATCCGGCCGTCCATGTGTGAGCGGCTCCTGGCAAGCGGCGCTGGGATGCACGGTCGCTGTTTCCATCTCACACGTGCAAGGAGCCGCCGTGGCCCTCGCGACGTTCGATGCAGACAAGCTCGTCGGCATCGATGTCGAGCGGGTGAGCAGGCGGCACGACGGTTTCGAGACGGCCGCCTTCGATCAAGAAGAGCTCGGCCGCCTGACGAATGTTGCGGGACCGACCGACGAGTGGCTGCTTCGCGGGTGGTGCGCGAAGGAGGCGGCGGGCAAAGCCCTCGGTCTCGGCCTGTCGCACGGGCTGCTGTCACTCAGCGTGCGAGACGTGGACGCCGATGCCGGCGGGGTGACGATTCAGCCGCGCGCGGACCTTGCCGAGCGGGTGCCGCTGCTGTCCGGCGGGCCGCTTCGAGCGTTCACGAGACGAGAGGACGATCTCATTACGGCGATCGTGATTGCCGCGCCGGATGCGCGGCTCGCTGAGGCCGCCTCGACGAAGCTCGCAGAGAGCGGTCGAGGCGCGGGAGACTGAAGAAACAGCAATGTGAGGTGCGAGATGCCACATCGACGTGTCACGCCGCTCGTGGGGCTGGTGCTCATCCTCGTCATCGGGCGAGGATCCGCCGCCGCTCAAGGACAACAGGCAGAGATTCCAGAGCCGGTCCGAGATCTGATCTATACGAATGTCTTCTACGGCGGTGCGTTGCCCACTGCGACCACCGCTCCCGTGCTGGTCTTCGTGCACGGGTTCGGCGGGACGGCACGGTACTGGTGGCGCAACAACGACATGTACGCACTGGCGTACCTGGCCGCTTATCGAACCGCGTTTATCAGTCTGAGCCCAGACGGAACGCCCAATCACGAAAGCATCGAGGTCAACGCCGTGGCGCTGCGGTGGCGGCTCCCGCGCATCCTGCGTCACTACCGCGCTCAGAAGCTCTATCTGATCGGCCACTCCAAAGGCGGTGTCGACATCCAGGCGGCAATGCTCGATCCGGCGACCGCGGCGCTCGTGCGTGCGGTCTTCACGATCTCGTCTCCCAATCACGGAACCGAGTTGGCTGACTGGGCGTTCGAGCACCCGCAGCTCGCGCAGAAGCTCAACCTGTTGACGCCTGCCGTCAATTCCCTGCGAACGTCGAACATGGAGGGCTTCCGCGAGCTGGCGGACCCGATCCTGCGGAAGCTCGGCATCCCCTTCTTCACGACCACCGGCAACAGGCACACCACCAATGTCGTCACCCTCGTGACCGGAGGCCTTCTGCGCGACCTCGTGCCCGGGACGCACCTCGACGCGAGCAACGATGGTTTCGTCACGGTCGGTCGCTCGCGCCTGTCGCCCGAGTTCGCGACCGACCTGGGTGTGATTCCAACGCATCACTTCGACACGGATACGGGAACCAGGGTCTTCACAAAGATTCGGGCGCGCATCCATGGGCTCGAGAACACGCTGCAGATCTTCAATCGAGTTGCCACCAACGGCTTGAGCGAGTTCGGAGGGAGCGAGCACAGCACCTGGGCCTGGTCGGTGAAATGGTTCAAGGGCAAGCTCTATGTGGGCACCGCCAGCGAGGCGCTCTGCATGAGTGTGCTGACGTCCGATGTGCGCATCGGCACGAATGTCTATCCCTCTGCCGTCAACACCGGACAGTGTCCAGACTACCCAGATCTCGTCAGGTCACTCGGCGCAGAGATCTGGCAGTACACGCCCGAGACCAATCAGTGGGTGCGCGTGTTCAAGTCGCCCAACACCATTCCGCTGGTCGACGATCAGGGGCGCGTCGTCGCGCGGACGGCGCGTGATGTCGGCTTTCGCGGGATGGAGGTCTTCGTCGAGCCTGATGGGACCGAGGTGCTGTACGCCGGGGGTGTGACGTCCGGCAGCGTGTTCGAGCCGATGCCGTTCGAGCCGGATGGCTACGCGCCGCCGCGTCTCTTGCGCAGTGTCGATGGCGTGAGCTGGGCGCCGGTCCCGCAGGAGCCCGGCACGTTCTTGGGTGAGATCGGCAACGTGCTGGTCGACGAACAGACCAAGCTTCGCTCGTTCCGATCGCTGGTGAGCTACAACGGGCAGCTATTTGCCACCATCGGCGACTACGTCGGTGTGGGCGTCGTCGTCGCGTCGCCCGATCCGGCGGCCGGCAACGACGCCTGGCGGCAGGTCAGTCCGCCCCGCGACGAGTTCCCGGCATGGAACCTCATAGCCTTTGCCGGCTCTCTCTACTGCACGACCGGCATTGGCAGCTCCCTGGGGACGCTAGTGACCGGGGCCGAGGAGGACGATGGCCCCGAGGGCTACGGCGTGTACAAGACGGACGCGCAGGGAGCGCCGCCCTACGAGTGGGTACCGGTTGTGACCAAGGGCGGCTATCAATCCGACAAGAGGTTTCGGTCTCCCAACGGTCTCAGCTTCGCTGAGTTCAAGGGCCATCTCTATGTTGGAATGAACCGTCCCACCGAGCTGATTCGAATCCGGCCCGATGACACCTGGGACCTCCTCGTCGGTGAGCCGCGCAACACCCCTGACGGCTACAAGGCGCCGCTCAGTGGCTTCGGCAACGGCTTCGGCAGCTGGTTCAACGGACACTTCTGGCGCATGGCGAGCGACGGTGAGCAGCTCTATCTGGGCACCTGGGACTGGAGCATCGGACTTCAGTACCTGTTTCCGTCGCTCGGATTCATGGAACCTCTCGACAAGCTGTTCAGTCACCAATACGGGTTCGACCTATTCCGCACGGCCGACGGTATCCATTGGGAAGTTGTCACGCAGACCGGATTGGGCGATCCCAATAACTCCGGCGTCCGCAGTCTCGAGTCAACGCCGATAGGTCTCGTCATCGGCACGGCTCGGCAGCGAGATGGATTTCAAATCTTCAAGGCCGCCGTAGGGACCACGCAGGAATCGCCGCTGCCGCCGACGAACCTGGAAGCGGACACGCAGCCCGATGTGGTTCGCTTGTCGTGGACGCCCTCACCTGACGCGGTGCGGTACCGCGTCTATCGAGCGGCCGTCCTCCCCGTCGACCAGTTGCTACAGAGAACGACGCTGACGATACCAACCCCTGACGGGAAGGAAATCAAGACGACGCTGCCGGGCATCCTCGCCGGGGAGCTCGATTCCTACTGTGCCCGAAAGGATCAGAAGCCCACGTCCCTGTGCGTGGCGATCGACGCAGCCAAACGGTATGGCCTACAGATGGGCGCCGCCGCAACGAACGCCGAGACGGATCCGCTGCCGAACGCGTATCCGCTCCCGTACGAGCTGGCAGCGATCACGACCGACACCGAGTTCTCGGAGATGGCGCCATCCTGGCTGCAATCGCTGTATGTCGTACGCGCCGAGGATGCGGCCGGCGTGTTGTCGGAGCCGTCGAACTTCGTCGGCGCTCCGTCGAAAGCAAGGTAGTTGTGAGTGATGAGAGCTCACAACTGACAGGAATTGAACCCATGACACCAACGCGAGACGCCATCCTCGACCATCTTCGGCAGATGCTCAGCGAAGTGGCATCGGACTGGGACCGCAGCGAAGAGATCACGGACGAGACGCTGCTGTTTTCGCAGTTGGGCTTCCAGTCACTCGACGTCGTGGTGTTGGGCACGGCGCTCCAGGACTTCTATCAACGCGAGATGCCCTTTGCCGAGCTGTTCGCGGACATTGGACAGCGTGAGAGACGTGACTTGTCGGTCGGTGAGCTGGCCGAGTTCGTGAAGGGGCACGTCGCCGTTGAGAACGCATGATACGTGATTGAGCCATGCCAAAAACTCGTGTTGGCGAGATCGATCTGCACTACATCACCGTTGGTGCAGGGCCCGATGTGGTCATGCTGCACGGCCTGCTCGGCAATTTGGCCGTGTGGCATCTGAATATCGTGCCAGATCTCAGGAAGGACTTTCGCATCACCGCCTACGATCTCCGGGGCCACGGCTATAGCCACGTGACGTCGAGAGGCTACAGCACGGACGACATGGCGCGCGACCTCGAGCGGCTGATGGACGTGCTGGAGATCGAGCGGCCCTTCCTGGTCGGTCACAGCTTTGGCGCCGACATTGCGCTGAACTTTGCACTGCTCGCTCCAGAACGCGTGCAGGCGCTCGTGGCCATCGACCCGACGTTGCCCGCGCTCGTCGAGGAGCGCAAGTCGAGTGACTGGGTGGGTTGGAAGTACTGGGTGGAGAAGCTCCAAGAGGTGGGCCTTCAGGTGCCGGCAGACAAGCAAACAGACCTGGGTTACCTGCTGAATCTCAGCGTCGAGACGCCGAAGTTCTACGGACCTGCTCGTGGGCTGCCACGACGCAGGGAGCCGCTGCTGCACCTCATACGCAACACCACATTGGTGGAGGACTACGAGAAGGTGGAGACCATGACGCGTGAGAGCATCGCAGAGATCACGACGCCGACATTGCTCGTCTCCGGCGAGAAGTCGCAGTTTCTCGGTACCTTTTCCTTCCTACGTGACACGCTGCCGAACTGTACGGCGAGGCTCATGCCGGGAGGAGAGCATTTCGGTCCGCTGGAACAGCCGGAGTATCTCGCGACGAACATGCGGGCCTTCTTTCAGCGGGTGATTACCGGTGATGGTCAGGAGGCCGTCGCCCTGGAGTCTGGAGAGACGGCTCGCCTCGCGCCTGCGAGACGTTTCGCGTAGAGGATTCACGATGGGTATCGAGCCATCTCCCAGCGTGCTGGTGACCGGCGCCTCCCGCGGTCTGGGCCTCGAGACGGCGCTCCAGCTGGCGGCGCGGGGTTTTCGTGTGTGGGCCGGCATCAGGGACATCAACGCCGCGGCGCTGGTCTCGGGTGCGGCGCGAGCACGGGGCGTCCGCGTGCAGAGCATTGCCCTGGACGTCACGGATCCCGACGCGATCGATTCAGCGGTGCACCGCGTGGTTGCTGAAGCGGGCGGCGTTGACGCCCTGGTCAACAACGCCGGTGTCACGGCAGCCGGTTACTTCGAGGATCTGACCGATGATGAGATTCGTCAGGTATTCGACGTGAATCTCTTCGGAGCAATGAACGTCACTCGGCGCGTGTTGCCGCTGATGCGCGCGGCCGGTCGTGGCCGGCTGGTGATGATGAGCTCTGTGTGTGGCCGGCTCGGATCGCTGGCGGTCACGCCCTACGTCGCCAGCAAATTCGCGCTCGAAGGTTGGAGCGAATCGCTGGCCATGGAGGTGGCGCCGTTCGGCATTCGCGTCGTCCTCATCGAGCCGGGCCTGATCGCGACGGACTTGTTTGGCCGAAATCGGGGCGTGGTGCCGCGGGCTCGCGACGAGCGTAGCCCTTATCACCAATTGTTTCGTCGTGCAGAGCGCGAAGTGGATGCGCTCGTCGATCGGTCGAGAATCACGCCGGCCGACGTTGCGCGGACGGTCTGTCAAGTGCTCACTGCCAAGCGACCGCGCCTTCGCTACATCGTCGGAACCCGGGCGCGCGCCCTGCTGACGCTGCGGCGCCATCTGCCGGGCGAGCTGTTCGAGACGCTGTACGGTCGCATGGTTGAGCGCCGCATGGCGGAGAGACCTGTGACCGTCGGGCGCGTGTAGTACGTAGCGCGCGGCCTTCAGGCCGCGCGAAAGGAGTATCGATGCGAACGCAGGTTCTCATCATTGGGCTGGACGGGGCGACCTTCTCCGTCCTGGATCCGCTCATGCAGAGTGGCGTGATGCCGCGTCTCAGGGACTTCGTGGCGAGCGGCGTTCGCGCCGAGCTCAAATCGGTTGTTCCAGCGCTGACGCCTCCTGCGTGGACCTCGCTGATGACCGGTCGCGCTCCAGGGCGACATGGGATCTTCGACTTCTTTCGCCGGGACTCGCCCACGAGTCAACACATCCGATTTCAAACGTCTGCGGATATTGGCTGCGACACGCTCTGGACCCTCGCCGACCGGGCGGGACTGCGATCCACTGTGCTCAACTTCCCGATGACGTTTCCGGTGCCGCGGATCGACGGGTACGTGGTGGCCGGCGGTTGGATGCCCTGGCGCCAGTTGCGGCTCGGTTGCCACCCGGCCGGTCTCTACGACCGCCTCGCGGCGCTGCCAGGGTTCAACCCGCGCGAGCTCGCCATGGACATGACGCACGAGGAGAAGGCCCTCGAGGGATGTCGGCAGGAGGAGTACCGCGACTGGATCGATCTGCACATTCGTCGCGAGCGCCGTTGGGCCGAGGTGGCGGCGCACCTGATGCGTAACGATGCGACGGAGCTCGTGGCCGTGTTGTTCGACGGCGTCGACAAGCTACAACATCTGTGTTGGCGGTTCATCGATCCAACATTGGCAACTGGCGCCACGTCTGAATGGGACCGCAACATCAGAGATCGCTGCCTCGACTACTTCCGCGAGGTCGACGCCATCATCGCCGAGCTCCTGTTCCTCGCCGGCGAGGAGGCCAACATCGTTGTCGTGTCGGATCACGGGTTTGGGTCGCAGATACGGACGTTCTTCGTCAACGCATGGCTTCAGCAGCGCGGCTGTCTCGCCTGGGCCGACGATCGCGCACCGCGTGTCGACGGTACGCAGCTGCTTGGAATGGGGCGCCTCGCGAAGCACGTCTACGAGCTGGACTGGCTGCGTACGAAGGCCTACGCGCCGATGCCGAGCGGTAACGGCATCCATATCGTTCGGGCAGATCGCGATCATCCCGGCGGCGTACCGGAGGACGACTACGAAGCGTTCCGCGAACGACTAATCGAGGGGCTACTCGCCCTCGAAGATCCCTCGAGCGGCGAGCAGGTGGTCGCCCGGGTGTGGAAGCGAGAGGACGTCTTCGACGGTCCATATCTCGGGCTCGCGCCCGATCTGACGCTAGAGCTGACCGATGGCGGGCTGGTGTCGATTCTCGGCTCCGAGGATGTCGTTCGGCCGCGCCCGCAGCCGACCGGCACGCATCGGCCCAACGGTGTCTTTGCTGCGCGCGGTCCGCGGTTTCGTCAGGGTGCGTGTGTGCCCCAACTGTCGATTTTGAACATCGCACCGCTCGTGCTCTACGGGCTCGGGCTCCCGATTCCGAGCGAGCTGGACGAAGAGCTGCCATTCGAGACACTGAGGGAAGGAGTCTTGTTGGAGCATCCGGTCAGCTACGCGGCCCAATCCGAAGACATGCAGCCTGCGAGCGTGACCGCGGGGCCGGAGCTCGGGCCCGAGGCGGAGATGGAGATCATGAAGCGTCTCAGAGCACTGGGTTATGTGGAATGACAAAGTGTCCTGATACACCCACTAGGCCCCTCGTGGAGACAGTCGCGCGCTGATGACCGATCTGCTGGAGCTCGTCAAGACGATGCGTCTCGTGGGGCTGAGGCGGATGCTCAGGCTCCGACGGGCACAGCGCCTGGCATGGGGGGGATTGCTCAATGGGTTCTACGGGACTCGGGCGCTTCAGACCCTTTTCAACGTAGGGCTTCTGGATGCGATGCAGGAACAGGGCAGCATCGACGTTCGACGGTTCGCGGAGACCAAGGAGCTCGATCCACACCTTCTGCGGTCGCTCTGCGACGCGATGTTCGCGCTGGGCTTGTTCGAGAAGGAGACGGATGGCTATTGGCTGACTGCTGATGGCCGTCTACTCGCGGAAGTGGGACGGGGATGGTTCGACGCCGTGTACGGCTACGAGGGTGTGGTGCACTCGCTCGAGCCACTGCTGAGAAAGAAGGCCGCCTATGGCCGAGACATCTGGCGACGCCCGGACTTCGTCGCGCGCGGCAGCGGCGCCGCGGAAGCCTGGCTCTACTTTCCGCTCGCCGTCGACTACATCGTCCGGCACGGCCACCGGAAGGCGTTGGACCTCGGGTGCGGCGAAGGGACATTCCTCAGGTATCTGTGCGCGCGCCATCCGCAGATCAAAGGCTGCGGCATCGACCTCGCTGCCGAAGCGATCGCGGAAGGGCACACCAAGCTCGACTCGTACAACCTGGGGCAGAGGGTCGGTCTGATGACAGGAGACATGACGAAGCTGGACGCGGCGCCAGACGTGGCCAGAGACGCCGACGTGGCGACGACATTCTTCGTGTTGCATGAGCTCCTTGCGGCAGGAGCCGATGTGGTCATCGGCTTCTTGACGAGCTTTAGGCGCCTGTTTCCCGGTGTGCCGCTACTGGTGTTCGAGCTCGACCGGCCGACGCCGGAGGACATGCGGAAGCGCCCAGGTATGGCGGTTGCGTATTACCTGCAGCATGACCTGTCTCAGCAGAAACCGGTGGCCAAGGAAGCTTGGCTGCCGATGTTCGAGCTGGCTGGCTTCGCGCACATCGAACAGCGAAACCTGTCCTTTGCACGATCGGTGATGTTTACGTTGCAGTAGCTGTCGACGCCATGGCCAGATTCCTGCTGACGACCTGGCCGATTCCGGGGCACGCGAATCCGAGTCTCGCCGTGGCGCACGCACTGCGCGATCGCGGCCACGACGTGGCTTTCTATACCGGGAGCCGGGTGCGGCGGTTGATAGAGGGCGAGGGATTTCCGGTGTTCTGCTTCGCGCGCGTCGATGAAGCGGCCCTCGACCGCGTGTTCTTCGATGCGCATGATCTCGGTTGGCGGGAACGATGGATAGGACAACGCCAGCGGATGCGCGATTGGCTGGTCGGCACCCTGCCCGGGCAGGTGGCGGATCAGATCGAGGCCGTCCGCGCATGGCGGCCCGACGCCTTGCTGTGCGATTCGACTATGTGGGGGCCGTATGTCGTCGTGCACGACCTCGAGCGGCTGCCCATTGTGATCCTGCAATACCAGATGGGTTGCTTTCTGCCTGGACCGGACGCGCCCCCGCCAGGATTTGGGCTGCCGCCGCCACGGAATTGGCGCACGCGCGGACTTGCGCGCGCAGCCCGGATGGTGTTGGAAATGGCGACGCGCGACTTCAGAGACAAGGTGAACGACGTGCGGCGCCAGTACGGCCTGCCCCCGCTCATGGTCTCGCCGACGATGCAGGCTGGCCGCATGGCGCTCTACGTCGTGACGAGCGTGCCGGAGCTCGATTACCAGCGAGGGGATCTGCCCTCGTCTGTGAAGTACGTCGGTCCATGTATCTGGAACAAGCCGCACGACGCGCCGCCGCCGACCTGGGTGGCCGAGCTGCCGCGAGATCGGCCGGTCGTGCACGTCTGCGAGGGCACGGTCCATGCACGGCGGCCCATTGTCTTGCACGCTGCGGCCCAGGCGTTGGCGAATGCGCCGTTTCACGTCGTGATGACGACCGGCACGCACCGGCATCCCGAGAGCCTGGACCTCGGTCCGTTGGCGGCCAACATCCGCGTCGAGCCGTGGGTCCCGCACACGGATCTGTTTCCAGCGACCGACCTGGTGGTGACAACCGGCGGCGCGGGAACCGTTCTGACCGCGCTGCGATTCGGGATCCCGTTGTTGATTGTGCCGACCGAATGGGACAAGCCGGAAAGCGCGCGTCGCGTCGTCGAGAGCGGCGCCGGTCTGGCGCTGTCGCCGCGCCGGTGCACGCCAAAGCGTCTCAGATCGGCGGTAGAGCAGTTGCTGACCGACCGGCGCTTTCGCGATGCGGCACAGCGCCTCGCGCGAGCTCTCGGCGAGCGCGGCGGCGCGAATCAGGTGGCGACGTTGATCGAGGATCTCGTGCACGTGCCCACCGACCCGTCTGGAGCGAGCATTGAAGAGTGTGCTGATTACCGGGGCGTCGAGCGGATTGGGGCTGGAGACCGCGTTGTATCTGGCTGAGCGCGACATGCGTGTCTACGCGTCGATGCTCGATCTCGCGGAGCGGTCGATGCTCGAGAAGTGCGCGCGCGAGCGCGGCGTCTCGGTGCGCATCCTGGAGCTCGATATCACGTGCCCAGCGAGCATCGAAGCCGCGGTGCACACGGTGACGCAGGAGACCGGTGGCATCTGCGGACTGGTCAACAACGCGGGCACGCGGCTCCGCGGATGCTTCGAGGACTTGGCAGACGATGAAGTGCGCACGCTGTTCGACACGAACGTCTTCGGCACGATGGCCGTGACGCGGGCCGTGCTGCCGGCGATGCGTGCTGCGCGGCGAGGCCGGATCGTGATGATGACCTCCGTGGCGGGACGTATCGGCTCGTTCGGCGTCGGCGCGTACTGTGCGACCAAATTTGCGCAGGAAGGGTTTGGTGAATCGCTCGCGTTGGAGTTGGCACCGTTTGGGATTCAGGTCGTCTTGGTGGAGCCCGGCATTGTCAACACGACCGCCTGGAACGTACATCGCGTCGTGGGCCGCGGGACCGACGATTCACGGAGCCCGTATTTCACCTGGTTCCATCGTGCGGAGGAGCTTGCGGACGACTTCGTTCGTTCGTCTCCAATTCGACCTCGAGACGTGGCGGAGGCTGTCCATCGTGCGCTCACGGCGCGCCGGCCGCGGCTCCGATACGTCGTCGGGCGACGAGCCGCGGCCGTGATCGGCCTTCGCCGGCACCTGCCGGGAGAGCTGTTCGAGCGCTTCTACTTCGGACAGCTCATGCGCCGTGTGCTGCAAGGAGATCCGAACGGTAGGGCGCGGCTTTAGCCGCGCCGCCGTAAGCAATTGACGTCGTGCGATCACATGACGCCACAAGGAGGACACATGGATCCAACGATTGAACAGAACGTGAGCGCGGATCAGGGCGAGTCGGCGGCGTTCGTGCAGAGCTACTTCGATGCGTTTGCCGCCCATGACCTGGCGGGCTGTGTGGAAGCGTATCAAGACGAGGCCACGTTGCACTTCGTCGCCGGTGTCTACAGCGGAAAGGCTGCCATCGAAGAATGGCATCGAGAGCGCTTCGCGGCCGAGCTGCAGATTCTCCGGATCGATTCCATCACTGCGGATCGAGATGCGGTGACAGTAGATCTGGTGGTCGCGTCGAAGCGGCTCCAGTTCTTCCGGATCGACAGCCTCGCTGGCAGAGGGGTGCTGCGCCTCGACGGCGGAAAGATCAAGGAGGCTCGCTTCTCCCCGCGGTTCTGTGATCCGTTCGAAGGTTGGTAGGCCCAATACGCATGACGTCTTGGGCGCTGGTCATGCGTGCGATGGGTGCTCTGCAAAGGATGTGACGTATGAAGGACAGTCCGAACGTTCTCGTGATTGCCATCGACAGCTTGCGTGCCGACCACTTGGGCTGCTACGGCTACAGCCGGCCCACGAGCCCTGCGATGGATGCCCTCGCGCGACAAGGGGCTTGCGCCGAACAGTTCATTTGCGCAGGCCTGCCGACTCACCCGTCGTTCACGACGCTCTATACGGGACAGCACCCAATCACCCACGGTATTGTCGCGCACGGTCCGCGCAACGTGCTGGGGAAGGACGCGCCGTCGTTGCCGCAGATTCTCCTGGATTCGGGGTACACGACGTGTGCTCTCGACAATCTGGCGACGGGCCGCATCTGGTTTCGGCGGGGCTTCGAGTTCTACATCGATCCAAGCATGCGACACACGTTGTTCATCGATGTGGCCTGCGAGGAATTGAACGCGCGCGCCATTCCTTGGTTGAAGAGCCACACCGATGAGCGGTTCTTCATGATGGTGCACTACTGGGACCCGCATTGGCCGTTCAAGCCTCCAGAACGATACCAACACCTCTTCTACGATGGCAATCCAACCGATCCGAACAATCACGCGCTGGACGTCTGGTGGCAGCATCCGTTGGGTGCGGTGGCGCGCGACACCTGGATGCGCACGCGGGACGGCCTGATTACCGATCCCGACTACATCGCGGCGCTCTACGACCGTGAGATTCGCCATGTGGACGATGGGGTGAGCGAGCTGCTGGCGGCGCTCGATGACTTCGGACTCGCGGAGAACACCTTGGTGGTCCTCTTCGGCGACCACGGTGAGAGCCTGGTGGAGCATGGCATTTTCTTCGATCACCACGGTTTGTACGAGCCGACGTTGCGTGTGCCCTTCATGGCACGGTGGCCCAATCGCATCCCGGCGGGCTCGACGATCTCGCCGATGATTCAGCACCACGATATCGCGCCGACGCTGCTGGAAGCGGCCAATGCGCCAGTGCCTCCGGAGATGGATGGCCAGAGCATGCTGCCGCTCCTCCTGGGTCAGGCCCGCGATGGTGGCCGGGCGCAGGCGGTGAGTTGCGAGTGCACGTGGCAGGCGAAATGGAGCCTACGGACACCGCAGCACAAGCTCATTCTGGCGCGAGCGCCGGATCTGTACGGGAGCCCAGAGCGCGAGCTGTACGACTTGAGCACGGATCCGGGCGAGCATCGCAACATCGTTGCGGAGGCGGAGAGTCTGGCGGCAGAGATGGAATCGGCGCTGGAGGGCTGGATTGCCGAGCGGCTGGCGAAGCAAGGGCGGACCGATGATCCCCTCCGTGCGCACGGCACGTCGCTCAACTTCTCGTGAGCCCCGCCCTTGCAGAGAGGAATGACACTGTGACGAACAGAGCGAGCTGGATGGCGGTGGACCCACCGGCCGGAGCAGGAGGTGGCACATCGCTGGCCGACTACCGGGTGTTCGTGGGTCCGCCGGATAAATACGATGTCGTCGCCGCCCTGCAATTCACGGTGCTGGCGCGACTCGGGCTGCGCGAGCACCACTTGCTGTTGGACCTCGGGTGTGGATCGCTCAGAGCAGGGCGCCTGTTCATTCCGTATCTCCTGCCTGACCGCTACTTCGGTATCGAGCCGGAGCAATGGCTGATAGACGAGGGCATCAAGCACGAGTTGGGGCAGGACTTGATTCGTCTCAAGCGACCGGTCTTCAGCAACGACACCAACTTCACGCTGACGCGCTTCGGCCAGCGCTTCGACTTCGTGCTGGCCCACTCGGTCTTCTCTCATGCGGCGGAGTCGCAGATCCGCCGGTGCTTGACGGAGGCGGACCGTGTGCTCACCGCGGAGGGGATCTTCGTCGCGACGTTCTTCGAGGGACGCTCGAGCTATGCGGACACGGTCTGGCAGTATCCGGATCCTGTGGCGTATCGCTGGGAGGATCTGACCCGTTTCGTCGCGGATGCCGGTCTCGTCGTGCGGCGACTGAACATCGAGCATCCCAACCACCAGACGTGGACCGCCATCTTCCGGCCAGACCGGCTGCCGGACGTCCCGGGCTCAGTGCTGGCATGAGCAGCTCTCTGTCGCGTCTCTCCGTCTGCACGTTGCTCTGCGCGCTGGCAGGTGCGTCTGCGCAATTGGTGCGCGATGGTGATGCATCCGTACAGCGTCGTGCAAAGGACGAGCAGGTAGCACGCGTTGCGCGCATTCACGCGATTCGCGTCGTGCAGGATCCTGGGGCGCGGCCACGGTTCTCGCCGGATGGCAAGCAGTTCGTCTTCGACCGACAGAATGAGGACGGGTTCTGGGACGTCTACATCTCTGATCTTTCCGGAAAGCTCGTCGCCAGCTTGACGGAGGGACGCGAGGGCATCGCGCAGCGCGCCAACGGCAACGCCATCTTTCATCCGTCGGGGAAGTTCGTTGTCTTCGCGTCGGAAGAGCCGGAGCACTTCGGCATGCGTATGAAGGCGCTGAGCAATCCGGGCATCGGTCTCTTCTCCAATTTCTGGGCAACCGATCCGGAAGGCAGCCAGTTCTGGCAGCTCACCGAGGCGCCGATCAAGAAGAGTCTCCGCGACCCGACGCCCGCGACGGCCGTCGTGAACCCGCTCTTCTCTCGCGACGGCTCGACGTTCATCTGGACGGAGCGATTCAAGGCTGGAGGCCACCACAATTGGGGCGAGTGGCGTGTGATGACGGCCGACTTCGTGACGAGTGACGAGGTGCCGGAGCTCGAGAACGAGCGCGTGCTGCTCACGCCTCGCAAGGGCAACTATGTGACAGCGATGGATTTCATCGATGAAGACACGTTGCTCATTGCTGGCAACCCGGACGGACAACACGAATACGGCATGGACCAATATCGCTACGACCTCGGCACCGAGAAGCTGGAGAACCTGACCGAAACGCCACGCTTCTGGGAAGAGGGGTCGGCTGTCGCGCCAGACGGCAAGATCGTCTACATGACCAACCAGCATTCCCGGTACAAGCAGGACTTCGAAAGCGCCAACTGGGCGTTGCAGGAGCGTGAGCGCGACTACTACCTGATGAACGCCGATGGATCCAACAAGGAGCGCTTGACGTTCTTCAACGATCCAAGCGCACCCGAGCACCTCGGTCAGGGTGCCATCGTGGCTGCTTGCCGGTTCAGCCCGGATGGCCGCTATCTGGCCGCGACGCAAGGGGTGGGAAGTTCGAAGAAGGGCGGCTTGCGCGCCGACGCGCGAGGCGCGAAGGCGGGCGATATGCGCCTACGAATCGTCCTCGTCGAATTCGATCCGCCGATGGCAGGGGAGAGGCGCTAGGAGGCTCGAACTGCACTCGGCGTTGAGGAGTGGCATGTTCTTTCTCGCCTGGAAGAACCTCGTCAAGGAACCGACCCGGTTCGTGCTGACGCTCATGGGCGTCACCTTCGCCGTCGTGTTGTTGTTCTTCAATTTGGGTGCATATCTCGGATTCGTGGAGGCGTTCGCCGTGCTGGTGGATCACTCCAACGCGGACGTGTGGATCACGCTCGAGAACAACGTGAACTTCGACGCGGCGCGGCCGTTTCCCGAGCGCAAGCTGTGGAAAGTGCGTCAGGTGAAAGGGATCGAGTGGGCCGAGCCGGTCATCAAGGGGTGGTCGTCGATGAAGCTCGGGAACGGCGCCACGGAGACGGTCATGGTCGTGGGGTCGGACCCTGATGGCCGCATCGGCTGGCCCTGGAAGCTCCGCGAAGGTAGGGTACGCGACCTGCGTGCCGAGCGCGCCATCATTGTCGACGAGTCCGCCCTGGCGAAGCTCGGGGGCCTGGCGGTTGGCGACCGCATCGAGGTGTTCGACACCCGTATGGAAGTGGTGGGGATCTCGGAAGGAGTCAGGACCTTCACCACTTACCCGATCGTGTTCACCCGCTACGAGACGGCCAAACGGCTGGCGGTCGTATATCGGGCTCGTGGCAACGACGAAGTCACCTTCATTGTCGCAAAGCTGGCCGCCGGTGCGTCCCAGCAGGAGGTCTTGGCTCGCCTGCGGACGATCTCCGGCGTCGACGTGTACACGAAGGAAGCATTCGCGTGGAACACGCGCAAGTACTGGATCGTGCAAACCGGCGTTGGCTTGGGATTCGGTGTCACCGCCCTCCTCGGCTTCTTCGTCGGCATGATTATCGTCGGCCAAACCATCTACGCGTCGACGCTGGAGCATCTGCGCGAGTTCGGCACGCTGAAGGCACTGGGAGCGACAAACGGAGATCTGCTGTTGGTGATCGTCTATCAGGCGATCGTGAATGCATCCATCGGTTATGGAGCCGGGCTGATCCTGGCGGTGCTGGCGCAGCGATGGTACGAGCAGTTGGGCCTTATTCTCGTGAACAGTACGAGCCTCAAGCTGTTCATGTTGGGTGTCACGTTGGTGATGTGTGTCACGGCCTCGGTGCTGCCGATTCGCCGTGCGTTCCAGATTGATCCGGCAACCGTCTTTCGAGGGTGATGGCACGCGACGTCAGTGTCGACGCGAGAGGGCTTCACAAGATCTATCGCGAGGGCCCGGTAACGGTCCATGCGGTACGCGGTGTCGATCTGCGCGTTGCCTCCGGGAGCTTCGTGCTGCTGATGGGGCCATCGGGCAGCGGCAAGAGCAGCCTGCTCTCCATGCTCGGATGCATCCTGCGCCCGACGCGGGGGGAGCTGCGTCTGCTGGGAGAGCCGGTGGTGTGGGACGAGCGGCGGCTGCCGCACATCCGGCGGGGACGCATCGGATTCATCTTCCAGCATTTCAACTTGCTGTCGTCACTGACCGCTGCAGAGAACGTCGCCATTACGTTGCGCCTGCGGCGCGACCGCCGCGACGCCGAAGGGCGGGCCCGACGACTGCTGGAAGCGTTGGGGGTGGGCGAGCGCTGGAACTTTTCACCCAAGGATATGAGCGGCGGCGAGCGGCAGCGCGTGGCCATCGCCCGAGCGCTGATTGGCAACCCGCCGATTCTGCTGGCCGACGAGCCGACGGGTGAGCTCGACTCGGCGAGCGGGCGTGGCGTTGCCGAGTTGCTCAAGCGAGCGGCGGTCCAGGAGAACCGCACGGTGATTGTCGTGTCCCACGACACGCGAATCGTCGAGTTCGCCGACGAGGTGATCAACCTCGAAGACGGTCGCGTGACGACAGACGAGATTGCGTCCAGCCATGACGCTCTCGTAGGTAGGGACGGCTCGCCGAGTCGGGGAACGCGCCCTACCATCGTGGCTCTACCCGTAGCGAGGGAGCATTGAGCCTCCTCGTGAGGACGTGAACACCATGCATGAACCGGCTAGCGTCCACACCGAGCTGAACGAGAGCAGTCCCGACGTTGTGTCGGTAGACGACGAGCTCCTCCCGCGTCGACGCCGATGGCGGATCGTCGCGGTTGCGGCGGGCGCAGCCGTCGTCTTCGCCGGCGGCATGCTCTATCACCTGCGCGGTGCGACGAGCACCGAGGGATCGTTCATCGTTCGGCGGGGATCGATCGAGCGGCTCGTGGCCGCGCGTGGAAAGGTCGAGCCCCAGGCGGATATCGCGATTACGTCCAATATGCTGGGTCGCATCGAGGCGATTCTGGTCGAGGAAGGGGATGAAGTTCGGGCAGGGCAGGCGCTCGTCAGGATGGAGGATGAGGAGCTCCGGGCGAGGCTCGCGGAAGCGCGGGTGCGCCTCGACGCGTCGCGGGCGCGACTCGCCGAGGTCATTGCGGGTGCACGAGTTCAGGAGATCGAAGCGGCTCGGGCCAGGCTTGCAGAAGCACGCGCCGTCACGACAGAGGCCCAAGCCGCGTATGACCGGGCCAAACAGTTGGTGCAGGACGGCTTGATCTCACACGCGCAGATGGACGAGGCGGAAGGCCGCCATGACGTCGCGCTGGCGAGGCAGCGCACCCTGGCCGAAGAGCTGAAGCTGCTCGAAGCCGGCTCTCGCAAGGAGGTGAAGCAGGTGGCACTGGCCGAAGTCGAGCGCGCCCACGCGGAGATCCGTCAGATTGAAACCTTCCTGACGAGGACCATCGTCAGGGCGCCGGTCGCCGGCCGGATCCTTCGGCGCTACATGGAGCCGGGAGAAGTGATCGTCTTGCAGCGGCCTGAGCCCATTCTCACGCTGGCCGACCGAAGCCGTCTGCTAGTCGTGGCCGAGGTCGACGAAACAGAGGTTGGGCGAGTCCGTCGCGGCCAGGCGGCGATGATTCGCTCTGACGCGTATGCCGATGCACCGGTGAAGGGCACCGTGGTGGACGTCGCGGGCGCGGTTGGTCGCAAGACGATTTCATCGGAGGATCCTGCCGAGCTGGTGGATGTCAGGATCATCGAAACAACGATCCAGCTGCCCGATGACCTGGATTGGCCGCTCGGCCTGACGGTGGACGTCGAGATCATCGTGGCCGACCGCGCAGATGTGCTGGTGGTGCCCACCGACTCGGTTGAATCCAATGAAGGACACTCGGTGGTCACGGTAAGGACTGGTCAAGAGACCGATCGGCGGCGCGTGACGCTCGGTCAGTCAGACGAGGATTACGTCGAGGTCACGCAAGGATTGAAAGAGGGCGACGCCGTAGTCGTCCCGCAATAGAGCCTCTCGCGACAACATGGCCGACGCGACTCACTCCATCCAGCACAGCGCGCCGCAAGTGCTGACCGCGACGCCGGCTCGCGAGGTGGCACACGACGACAATGCTCGACTGGTGTCGGATGTGCTCCCGCTGCGGTTGAAGCTCGCTTATGGCGTGGGTGCCTCCTGCGAGTCGGTGAAGACGTTCGCGTTCGGGCTCTTTCTGCTTTTCTACTACACCAGCGTGCTCGGCCTCCCGGGCACGCTGGTTGGTGTGGCGACCGCCTTGGGCCTGGTTTGGGACTCGGCCATCGATCCGTTGATTGGATTCGCCTCGGACCGTGCGAGATGGCGGCTTGGGCGCCGGCACGGGCTCATGTTGGTTGGCGGGCTGGGCATGGGGACGAGCTTCTTTGCTATCTTCAGTCCGCCTGCGACCCTCTCGGGAGCAACGCTGTTCGGCTGGCTCCTCGTTACCAGTTTGTGCCTGCGGACGAGCAACTCACTCTTCATGGTGCCGTATTACGCGCTCGGGGCGGAGCTGAGTCAGGACTATCACGAGCGCACGACAATCTCTGCATTCCGCGCCGGATGCGCGCTGTTTGGGACGTTGTTGGCCGCTGGCGCCTCGTTTGGTCTCTTCTTTCCCGGCGGCCAGCCAGGTCAGTCTGACCGTGGCTCGCAATTCGACCCCTCCGGATACGTGGCGATGGGCGTCGCGTTCGGGCTCTTCATGACCGCCGCGGCCCTGGTCACCACCGCTGGCACCTGGTCGAAACGGTCTCAGAGCCAGACGGACGATCGTCGCGGGGACAGAGAGCCGTTCCGTTTCTTCGCGGCGTTCATCACGTCGATGAACGATCGCGCCTTTCGGATCCTCGTGACCTCGGCGGGCCTGTTCTTTCTGGCCACCGTGATCAACGCATCGCTCGCGGTTCACTATCTCACCTACTATGCGGCCGTTCCGAGCTCCGGATCGTTCAGCATGTTCTTCGTCGCCTTTTACATCGGTGCGCTTCTAGGTGTGCCCTCCTGGACGCGGATGAGCAAGCGTGTGGACAAGCATCGCGTCTACTGCGTTGCGATGCTGGTGACGGGCATCATCATGGCTGCCGCTTACTGGTTGGTTGGCGAGGGCCGACTGCTCGGGACCGGCAACGTTGTCGCCCTTTCCCTGGGCAACGCGCTCGCCGGCTATTTTGCCAGCGCGCTCTGGGTCATTGTGCCGTCGATGATTGCCGACGTGACCGAGCAGGACGAGCTCACGACCGGCCGGCGCCGAGAAGGCACGTTCTTTGGCATCTATTCGTTCACGCAACAGGCCGCTGCCGGCGTGGCCATTCTCGCGACCGGCGTACTGGTCGATGCCTTCGCGGCACTCGTACCTGGGCAAGTCGCTCAATCACCGGCGACCATCAATCGATTGGCGCTGCTCTTCAGCCAGCTTCCCGCATCGCTCCTCATTGCAGCCTCGCTGATGATCCTCCCGTACGGCCTCACGAGACAACGCGTGGCGGCCGTGAAACAGGAACTAGCACGGCGCGTTCGGCGAACGCGCCCTACCACAGCGTGAAGGTAGGGACGCCTCGCCGAGGCGTCCGCTATTTCAGCTTCTCATCGGCGACATGTAGGCCCGACCTTTAGGTCGGGCGCGCCGCAAAGTCACCTTCTTGCTGCTGCTGATAAGATGGGTGGGTTCGCAACTCGCCGCGGCCGTGAGTATACGGCCGCGCCGCTACAGGAGGACGTGACGTTATGGCGCATGAGCTGCCACCTTTGCCTTATGGTTTCGATGCGCTCGAGCCCCACATCGATGCGCAGACGATGCAGATCCATCACGACAAGCACCACGGAACCTATGTCAAGAACTTGAACGCGGCCCTCGAGAAGCATCCCGAGCTACAGACGAAGAGCCTGGACGAGCTGCTCGCTGCTTTGTCCAGCGTGCCGGAGGACATCCGCACAGCGGTGCGGAACAACGGCGGCGGTCACGCCAACCACACGCTGTTCTGGCAGCTCATGGGATCGAACAAGGGCGGCGCGCCGACTGGTGCCGTCGCGGAGGCGATTACGAGCACGTTCGGAAGCTTCGACACGTTCAAGGAAACCTTCACCAAGGCCGCGATCGGACGATTCGGCAGCGGCTGGGCCTGGCTGGTCGACGACAAAGGCAAGCTCGATATCTACAGCACGGCAAACCAGGACAGCCCAATCATGGAGGGCAAGAAGCCAATCCTTGGCCTGGACGTGTGGGAGCATGCCTACTACTTGAAGTATCAGAACCGCCGCCCGGAGTACATCGGCGCCTGGTGGAACGCCATCAACTGGGACGCAGTGAACAAGCAGTTGAAGGGCTGATACTCCGCATCTGGCACGTAGCGAGGGGCCTTCCGCCTCCGCCTCCGCGCTCCGCGCTTCGGCGGACAAGTTGGCCCCTCGCCCGAATCTCCTACGTGTGTGGCGAGGCCTTCCTACCACGATGGTAGGGCGCGTTCGCCGAACG